>JAAZOP010000011.1 GCA_012797735.1 Myxococcales bacterium | reverse complement strand
GCTCGCCCGCGGCCGCGAGCCGCTGCCGGATCGCGGCCCGTTCGGCGTCGAGGTCGAGTTGCTCGGCGCCGGCGGGGGGTCGAGCGACGAGGTCGAGGACGGCGATGCGGCAGCGGGTGCGCCGGGCCAGCTCGGCGCCGATCGCGGCGGTGATCCCGCCGGCCCCGCCGGTCAGGACGACGACGGAGTCGGCGTCGAGCGCCGGCGGCGACGCGCAGGTCACGCTCGGCCGCAGCGCGGTGGTGCAGCGGCCCCCGGCGGTGCCGAGTTCGACCAGGCCGTCGCGCGCGGCGGCCTCGGCCGCCAGCCGATCCGCGATCGTCTCGGGGCTGGCGTCGCGCGCGAAATCGACCACCTTGACGACCGCCGCGGGCCACTCGCGAGCCAGGGCCTTGGCGAAGCCGCCGAGCGTTCCGGCGAGGACGGCGTCCGGAGCGACGGGGCCGGCGCCGCACGTGCCGCCGGCGGCGGTGGCGGCGACCCAGCAGCCGCGGGGCGCTCCGCCGGCGGAACGCTCGAAGGCCCGCGCGAGGTGGAAGGCGAAGCGGGCGAGGGCGTGCGCCTCGTCGGGCTCGGCGAGCGCGCCGTCGAGGGCGAGGAGGTCGAGCACGCCGTCGCAGGGGTGTCCGCCGGGGGCGTGGAGGGACGCCGCGAGGTCCCGTTCGAGGTCGGCGCCCTCCCCGTCCGGGCGGCGGAACGGGACCGGCACGACGCGGTGACCGGCGGCGCGGAGAGCGTCGAGCACGGCGCGGCCGGCGGGGCCGCGGCAGGCGACGGCGAACGTGCGGTCGCCGGCGGCGGGGTTCGTGTCGAGCGGCGGGAGGGGCTCGGTGGTGACGCCCCAGGCGCGGAAGCGGCCGTCGCCGAGAGGTCCGAGGTCGAGGGTGGTCTCGGGGCGCGATCGAGGGGCCGGGGCGTTCGTCTCGGCGGCGCGGGCGGCGGCCGCGGGGCGGCCGGTCTCGACGGCGCGCAGGGTGCGGTGGACGACGCGGAGTTCCGGCCGTTCGAGTCCGGCGACGCGGGAGAGCCAGGCCGCGTGGGTCGCGTCCTCGATGCGTCCGTCGAGGCGGCGGGCGACGCGGCGGTAGAGGGTGCAGGCGACCTGGGAGCCGAAGCCGGCGGCGAGGCGCAGGACGTAGTCGAGTTCGTGTCGGCCGCCCCGGGAGAGGCGCAGGTCGCCGAGTTCGGGATCGGGCTCGCGCAGGTTCGGGATCGGGGGCACCTCGCCGCGGACGAGGGCGGCGAGCGCGACGGCGTCCTCGAGGCCGGCGCCCATCGGGTGTCCGGTGAAGCCCTTGGTATTGGCGACGAGGATGCGGCCGGCGTCGTCGCCGAAGGTCCGGCGCAGGGCGGCGATCTCGGCGGAGGCGCTGCCGCCGCGGGCGGGGGTGTAGGTCTCGTGGGACATGAACAGGCAGCGGCCGGCGAGCGCCTTGCGGGACAGGCCGTGTCGTCGTTCGGCGTCGGCGACGAGCGCCTCGACGGTTTCGGCGACGTGGTCGGGGTCGAGGCGGAGGGGGTGGCCGGCGCTGTTGGCGCAGCGGGAGGCGAGGATCTCGGCGAGCGGCGTGACGCCGCGGGCCGCGGCGGCCTCGGCGGTCTCGACGACGAGGGCGACGGCGCCCATGCCGAGGAGCATGCCGTGGCGGCGGCGGTCGAACGGCAGCGCGGCGTCCTCGGGCCGTTCGTCGGTGGCGGCGGCGCCGGTGGCGAGGAAGCCGGCGCCGATCCAGGGCAGGAGCGCGTCGCCCGTGACGTCGTCGGCGCCGACGACGAGGACGCGGCGGCAGCGGCCGGCGCGGATCCAGTCCTCGGCCGTGGCCAGCGCGACGGAGGTCGAGGCGCAGGCGGCGTTGACTTGGAGGTTGGGGCCGAGCGCGCCGACAAAGGAAGCGATGCGGGCGTGGCCGAGGGCGAGCACTTCGAGGAGGTAGGTGCGCGAGAAGGGGCGGTCGCGACCGCCGTCGGCGCGGCTCTCGATCTCGCGGGCGAAGCGATCGTAGCCGGGGAAGGCCGAGGCGAAGATCACGCCGGTCTCGCGGCCGACGCTCTCGGGGAGGCGCCAGCCGGCGGCGATCGAGCCGCCGTTGCGGGTCGAGCGGCGCACCTCGCACAGCGGCAACCCGGCGTCGCGGAGCGCCTCGAGGGTGGCGGCGAGGCCGAGGCGGGTGGTGGTGTCGAAGGTGGCGTCGAGGTCGGCCGGCACGCCGTAGTCCTCGACGACGCGCACGCCGCGGCCGCGGGCGGCGAGTCGGATCACCTGGTCGGTGCGGTCGACGGCGGTCAGGGTCGGCTCGCCCCGGTCGTTCTTGACCAGGCGCACGACGCGCTGCGCCGCCATCCGTTCACGGAGCGGCTCCGGTACCGGCTCGAAGAGGGTCTCGCCGCGCAGGAGGCGATCGAAGTGCTCGCGGGTGAACGGGTCGTCCAGGCCCGGGAGTCCGAGGGCGGTGCCGGAGACGACGATCGCGCCGGCGGCGGCGGGTGCGGCCGCGGGGCGGTCGGG
>JAAZOP010000144.1 GCA_012797735.1 Myxococcales bacterium | reverse complement strand
TTGCGGGCGTGCCTGGATGTGCGGAGACGGGCGCAGACCCGGTCACCTGCGATCCCGGCCTTCACGCCTGCGGCGGGTCGTGCGTCGATCTGCGGACCGATGGGGAGAATTGCGGTTGGTGCGCCCATTCGTGCGGCGACGGCCGGGCCTGCAGCGACGGCTCGTGCGTGCTGCGCTGCACGGCGCCGTTCGCCAACTGCGGAGGCGACACCTGTCGCGACCTGCAGAACGACCCGGCGAACTGCGGCCTGTGCAACAACCGCTGCGGCGCCGACCAGACCTGCGTGGCCGGAGTGTGCGTCCTGGACTGCGGACCCGGGACGACCGAGTGCGCCGGCAGTTGCCGGGACCTGGAGACGGACGAACAGAACTGCGGCGCCTGCCGGCACGCGTGTGCGGCGGGCGAGGTCTGCGAGGGGGGAATGTGCGTCGTCTCGTGCGGCCCCGGACTGCTCGCCTGCGGCGGAACCTGCGTCGATCCCGCGACCGACGAAGCGAACTGCGGCGCCTGCGACCGCGCCTGCAGCCCCGAGGAACGTTGTTCCGAAGGCACCTGCAGCATCGCCTGCAGCGCGGGCCTCACCGTGTGCGGCGACATCTGCCGTGACCTGATGAACGATCCCGAACACTGCGGCGCGTGCTTCCACGCCTGCGCGCCGGTGGAGGTCTGCGCGGTCGGAACCTGCTTCCCCGCATGCGAAACCGGTTTCACCTGGTGCGGCGACACCTGCGTCGACACGCAGGTGGACGAGGCGCACTGCGGAGGCTGCGGCCGCCCCTGCGCGGCGGGCGAGACCTGCGTCGCGGGCACCTGCTCGGCGGTCCAGCCCGCCAGCTGCCGCGAGGCGCTCGCGCTGGGCGTGGGCACGTCCGACGGACCGTACACGATCGATCCCGACGGCGACGGCCCGCTCGCCCCCCGCACCGTGTGGTGCGACATGACGACCGACGGCGGCGGCTGGACGCTGACGTACAAGGTCCGCAGCGATATCGACCAGAGCAGCAACCCGTGGTGGAACCAGGTGATGCCGGGCAGCGGAACCGCCTTCCCCACCACGCTCGACGTGCCCGCCGGGCACTTCGAGGGACCGACGCTGGCGGAGCGGGCGAGCCTGACCACCCTGACCGGGGCCACGGAGTGGCGGGCGCAGACCCGGCGGGGCGGCCTTCCCGTGTTCGACGTCGCGAGTTCGAACGCCGGGTCGGGAGGCCAGGCGTTGCGCTGCTTCGCCGCCGGCACCTGCGGCACGGCGAGCCAGACCTGCAGCGCGAGCGTCTCGGACGGCCGCGTGCTGCTCAACACGCTCGGCGGCCCGATCGCCGCCGGCGGCACCGGCTACGTCTGCGACGTCGGCTGGACCGACTGCAGCTACTGCGTCGACTGGAGCGAGATCCGCACCGACTCGATCGCGGGCGGCGACACCTCGCGCGCCGTCCGCTACGTCGGCGACACCTCCATCGGCATGGCGGACGCCACGACGTACTACTTCATCCGCTGAGCGGGTCGCGGCGGGTTGGAGGCACCCCCCCGCGCGGTTCCGGGGGCGAGGCCGGCCGGTCCGCACCGGGCGGCGACCGGTTCAGTGCCGGTGCAGGTCCCGGTGCATCACCTGCCGCGTGGCCGTCAGGCGCTCCTCGGCCGGCATCTTCGACAGCTCGCGGTTGAGGTTCTCGTCGGCCTCCTTCTCCAGCAGGTCGGCGACGTAGTCGATGATGCTCGGAGGGAACACGCCGGACGACTCGTACATCGCCCGCCGCTCGCGCAGCAGCCGCGCGCACGCCACGCACGACCCCGGAAGCGCCTCCAGCCGCGCCAGCAGTTCGGGGTCCTTGAAAATGTTCCCCTCGACGTACGTCCGGTCCGCCAGCTCCAGCATCCCCGGGGCCGTGAGTCCGTGCTCGGCGGCGACCGCGAGCCCGGCCAGCAGCAGGTGGGTGAGCGCGGAGCCGTCGGGCGAGCGGAGTTCCACCGTCTGGCGGCCCCGTTCGTCGACGAAGCGGCTCGGCTCGTGCGGGTTCACGCGGCGGGCGAGGTCCGACTCGCCCTGCCACCCGAGCGGGACGCGGATCAGGACGGAGCGGTTCGAGTGTCCCCAGCAGATGCGGGTCGGGGCCTCCTGGTTCGGGACGAGGCGGAGGAAGGCGGCGGCTTCCGTGTTGCCGAAGGCCGAGAGGGTGGCGGCGTGGTGGATCAGGCCGCCGACGAGCTTCGTCGCCTCGTCGGACAGGCCGCGGCGGGGGCCCGACATGATGTTGCGCCCGTCGCGCGTCAGCTCGAGGTGGACGTGGAAGCCGTTGCCGGCGACCCCTTCCTCCAGCTTCGGGGCGAAGGTCGCCATCATCCCGTGCCGGAACGCCACGTTGCGGATCAGCCACCGCGCCAGCGCCAGCGAATCGCCCATCTCTTCCAGCGGCCGGGTCAGGAATTCGATCTCGTGCTGCTCCGCCCGGCTGCCCGCCAGGACCGGGTTGTCCGACCGCACCGACTGGATGTACCCCACCTCGGCGTGCGCGTACTTCACCGCGCCCGTGATCTGCTGCACGTAGCGCACCATCTCGTTCACCACTTCCGCGCCCTTCACGAACGGCGAGGCGCTGTGGTAGCCGGTCTGGCTCGCCCGCGTGTAGTACTCGGTGCCCCCCGGGCCGACGAGGAAGAACTCCAGCTCGCCCAGCGCGAGCAGCTCGAGCCCGGTGCGCTCGCGGAACCGCGCGTTGGCCAGCGCCAGGATGTTGTCCGGCGTGAGGCGCGCCAGGCTGCCGTCGCGGTCGAGGAAGCGGCAGATGAAGTCCAGGCTCCCGGCGTCGAACGGGTTGAGGAACGCCGTCGAGTACGACGGGACGACGTAGAGATCGGAGACGGCGGCATCGACCAGGCCGCGCAGCAGGCTCGACCCGTCGACCCGCTCCCCGGCCGCCAGGATCCGCTCGGCCTGCCGCAGGTCGCTGAACGGCAGGCGCATCTCCTTGAGCTGCCCGTCGAGCGCCGTGTAGTGGAACGTGAAGCGTTCGATGTTCTTCTTGCGGACCACCTCCAGCAGGTCCGCGCGGGTGAAGGACTTGCGGTCCTTGTCCAGGATCAGGCTCAGGGGGTTGGAGAGCGGCAGATGATCGACCATGCCATACCTCCGGGTCGCGGCGAACGTCCCTGCGAACCGACCGCGGGGCTGCGGCTCGCGGCGCGAGGGCGGAAGATACCCGAGGACGGGCCGCGCTTCCAGAACCGGGCGGTCCGGACCAGGGTGTCGCCGAAGTCCGCATCGCCGGCCGGCGCGAGGCTTCCGTGGCCCACGGCCCTGGCGGGCCATCCGCGAGTCACGAAATCGCTGGGTGGATGTGCAGGGGACGGGCGATTTTCGGGGCAGGCTCCAGGAGCGACAGGTCGATCGTGATTCCGCCGGCCTGCAGCCTCGGGCCCGGAACCTGGAGCCCGTCCGGCATGGGCGGCGGCGACTTTGGCGAGGCCCTGCGGTCCGGACTTGCCGCCGCCGCGGACTGCGCTAGGGTGTGGAGGAATGGCGCCCCGGGTTTCGTCGCGGTGGATCGGATGGACGCTGGCCGTCTCGGTCGCGGCGTGCGGGGGCGCCGGCGGCGGCGGCGACGCCGGGGGGGAGGACTTCGTGCCCGGCCCCTGCGACGAGGGCCCCGCCGTCCCGTTCCGCTCCACGCTCGACTGCCTCGCCGAGTTCGAGGCGCAGTCCGCGCGCCCGCTCGACGCCTCCCTCCCTGGTGCGCGGACCGTCAAGACGGTGATCGACACCACCCGCGACGACGCCGTCTACTTCCAGGACACCGGACGATACCCCCTCCACCGGACGTTCGCCGTCGAGCAGCTCGGCTGGCCGCCGGTCCTCGATTTCACGATGCAGTACTACTCCGCCACCCGCCGGTTCCTGCTGGGGGCGATCACGCACCTGGAAGGACCGGGCGTCTGGATGTACGAGCTGGCGCCGTACGACACCGCCACCCCGGAGATGATCGTCCGCTCGTTCCGTCGACTGGCCGCCTCCGCGTGGTTCGGTCGCGAACTGGTGTTCCATCCGACGTCCGGACGGCAGGAGGAGCTGGCCGGCGGTCTGCCGGACGACATCCCGGTGGTCACGACGGACGAACTGTACGAGGGGATCGACTACCAGCCGTTGAACCTGGGCGAGACGATCGGGCAGGTCCGCCTCCTGACGGTGACGGAGTTGCAGGCCGGCTACGTGAGCCCGCGCGAGATCGCGGTGCTCGATCGCGTGCCGAACGACATCTCCGTCGTCGCCGGCGTCGTCACCGAGGAGTTCCAGACGCCGCTCTCCCACGTCAACGTCCTCTCGCAGCAGCGGGGGACGCCCAACATGGGCCTGCGGAACGCCCGGGCGCTCTTCGCCGATGACGCGGGCGGCTGGGTTCGATTGACGGTCGGCGCGTTCGACTGGAGCGTCGAACGGGTGACGGAGGCCGAGGCGGACGCCTGGTGGGAGGCGCACCGGCCGGCGCCGGTCGCGATCCAGCCTCCCGACCTGTCGGTGACGTCGCTGGTCGAGATCGACGACGTGGGGCTCGACGACGTCGCGGCCGTCGGAGGGAAGGCCGCCCACTTCGGCGAGCTGCGGAACATCGCCGAAGGGGTCGTGGTGCGCGACGCCTTCGTCGTGCCCGTTTCCTTCTACGTGCAGTTCGCGCGTGACCACGGCTTCGACGCCCGGATCGACGCGCTGCTCGCCGACGAGACCTTCCGCAGCGACGGGGCCTACCGCCGCGCCCGGCTGGCGGAGTTGCAGACGGCCATGGCCCGGACCCCGCCCGACCCGACGCTCGTCGCCGCCGTCGAGGCGCGCATCCTCGAGAAGTTCGGCGACGTGCGGGTCAAGTTCCGCTCCTCGACCAACGCCGAGGACCTCCAGGGACACTCGGGCGCCGGACTGTACGACTCGGAGGGCGCCCGGGTGGGCGACCCGGCGGACCCGGTCGGGCCCGCGATGACCGCGGTCTGGGCCAGCCTGTGGAGCTTCCAGGCATTCGAGGAACGCTCCTACGTCGGGATCGATCACCACGACGTCGCGATGGCCCTCCTCGTGTGCGCCGCGTACACCGACGAGGCGGCGAACGGCGTCGCGATCTCGGCCAACCCGTTCGACCCGGGACCGACCGGCGAGGACGGGTTCTACGTCAACGCGCAGGTGGGCGAGGCGAGCGTGGTGTCGCCCGAGCCGGGGGTCACGGCCGACCAGCTCATCTACTTCTTCTACCACCCCGGCCAGCCGGCGACCTACCTCGTCCACTCGTCGCTCGTGCCCGCCGGCTCGACGGTCCTCTCCGCCGCCGAACTGTCGCAGCTCGGGACGGCCCTGGACGCGATTCGGCGGCACTTCGACGCGTTCTACGGCCCGCCCGCGGGATTCGCCGCCCTGCCGATGGATGTGGAATGGAAACTGACGACCGGCGCCGGAGGCGCGCGCCGGATCGAAGTCAAGCAGGCCCGGCCGTGGCCGGGCCGCGGAGGCATCGGACCATGAACGGACCGTACCGATCGTGGATCGCAACGCTCGCGCTCCTCCTCGCCGTCGCCGCCGGCGGTTGCGGGGACGACGATGCGACGGCGGCCGACGACGGCGGCGACGCTGGCGAGGCGGAGACCGAGTCGGGCGCGGACGGAGACGTCGCACCGGACGGCGACGCCGGCGAGGACGCCGATGTCGGCGGGGACGACGGCGGCGATGCCGGCGAGGACGACGGCGGGTGCCCGCCGCCGCCGGCGCCGCCCGTTGTTCCGCTGCGGGGACAGGTCCGGGTCACGGCGCGGGATTCGCCGGCGATGCCCGCGATCGATGCCTCGGCCCAGTTCGCCTCCCCCGCGGCGCTGGTGTGGCACGAGGAGGTGATGCGCGAGGGCGCCTGCCGGCTGCTGCACTACGACGCGAGCGGCTGCACGGAAGGATGCTGGGACGGCGTCTGCCGCGACGGCGTCTGCGAGCCGTTCCCCACGTACCAGACCGCGGGCACCGTGACGCTCACCGGAATCGGCCCCGGCACCGTGACCCTCGAGGACTACGGCTACGGCACGTACTACGGCTTCGTCTCCGGCGTGGAACTCGTCGCCGGCGCTGCGGTCGAGGTGCGCGCGACCGGCGGGGAGTTCCCGGCGTTCTCGATCGCCGGCGTCCAGCCCCCCCCGGTCGAGATGAGCCTCACCACCGTCGATGAGCTGCATCTGGCCAACGGCCGGGACAACGTGGTGACCTGGACGCCCGCCGATCCGTGCGGCAGCCGCGTGCGCCTGCAGCTCAAGACGCCGACCGCCGCCCACGGCCTGCCGCCGGTCTGGATGATCGAATGCGACGCCCCGGATACCGGCTCGCTGACGATCCCGCGGGCGATCGTCGAGGCGTTTCCGGAGACCGAACGGCGCGAGATCTGCGTGATGGTCGATTGCCCGCCGTCGGTGCTGGCGCGCTACACGCGGGTGGCCGGAGGCGCCGCCGGCGCGGAGGTCGAGCTGGTGGTCGAAAGCACCCGCACGTTCTATCTCGTGCACCCGGCGCCGTAGACACGTCGCCGCGCGCGGATGGTCCGCGCCGCCTCGCCCGTGCTACGTTCGCGCGCCCATGCCGGCCGACGACCCGGAACCGGTCTCCGACGAGGCGCTGCTGGAGCGCGTGGCGCGCGGCGACCACGCCGCGCTCCGGACGCTCGTCGAACGCCACGGCCCGCGGGTCCGGCGTCTGGCCGCCCGGCTGCTGGGCAGCGCGGCGGACGCGCAGGACGCGGCCCAGGACGTCTTCGTCGCGGTGTTCCGCAACGCGGGCTCGTTCGAGCCGGTCGCGAAGTTCTCGACCTGGCTGCACCGCGTCACGGTCAATCGCTGTCTGACCGAACTCGAGTCGAGGCGGGTGCGCCGGCGCGCCCTCGCGGACCTCACGGCGTCCGACCGCGCGCTTCCCGCCGCGCGGGGAGGCCCGGCGGCGGACCCGGCGAGCGACCCGGCCGACCGGCAAATCGAGCGCCGGGAGCGGATCCGACGTCTCGAACGGGCGCTCGGGGCCCTGTCGCCGCGCCAGCGCGCGGCGGTGGTCCTGCACCGCTTCGAAGGGCTCGGCTACGCCGAGATCGCGGCAACCCTCGGGTGCTCCGTTTCCTCCGTGGAATCGCTGCTCTCCCGGGCCAGGGCGACGCTGGCCGACCGCCTCCGGGGTTCCTAGCGCGATTTCGCCGCAGGTTTTCCACCGCTCGCCCGTTGAAGCTCGAGGAGGGCGTGATGTTCTGCTGGCGAGCGAGAAGCCTGCTGTCCGCCTACGTCGACCGCGAACTGCCGCCGGGCCGGGCCCGGGCGGTCGCCCGGCACCTGGAGCGATGTCCAGGCTGCGCGGCGCGCGAACGGGAGTTGCGGCGGGTCTGGGATGTTCTGGCCGAACTCCCCCCGCCGGAAGACGGGGCGGACGACCTGTGGCCCGGCATCGAACGGAGGCTGGCGGACGACGCCCGGCCCCCGGCGCTCGACGAGCGTTTCCGCTGGTGGGTGCCGGCGGCGGTCGCCATCTCCGCACTGCTGGGGGTGGCCGGCGGCACGTGGTTCGCGCTGCGGTTCGCCGCCCCCTCGCCGCGGGCCGCGGAGACGGTGCGGGCGGTCGCGACGGACGACTCGTTCGCCGAGGCGTTCGGGGAGGGGCCCGCCGAGGCGGTGATGCGGGGGCTGTTCGCGGCGACGCCGGCGCCGCCCGCCCGCCGCTCCGCCGCGGGGGAGGACGCGCGATGACCCGCTCGCTGGCCTGGAAGCTGCTCCTCGCCCTTTCGCTGGGCGCCAACGCCGCCCTCGGCGCGTTCCTGGTGCTGCGGAGCGGAGCGGCGGAGTCCGCGGAACCGACCCTGGTGGTCGATGAGCTGCCGTGCCTGCTCGAGCGGATCGGGCTCGATCCGGCGCAGCAGGACGCGGTCGACCGGGCGCGGGCCGGGTTCGAGACGGCGTACGAGGCGCGCCGGGCGGCGCTGCGCCGCGTGCGCGCGGAGCTGTTCGGCCTGATCGAACGTTCGCCCGGCGACCGCGCCGCGCTCGAGGAGTGCCTGACGCGGCTCGGCGCCGCGCAGCTCGACCTTCGCCGTGAACTGGTGGACCAGATCCTCGCAATCGCGGCGGTGCTGCGACCGGAGCAGCGGGAGCGGTTCCTGGACGGCCTGCGCGACCGGTTCGTGGAAGGGCTGCGGCATCGCGAGACGCCCCGCGCCTGTCCCGGCGCGGCGACCGGGGGGGCGGAGGGCCGGACGCCGTGACGCCGGCCGGACTGGCCCGGCTGCTCG
>JAAZOP010000143.1 GCA_012797735.1 Myxococcales bacterium | reverse complement strand
GCTCCGGGACGCCCGCCGCCTGCGACGCGGCCGCGACCCCGGCGTCCGCGCCGTCCAGCACGCCGCGAAGGGCGCGGCGCAGCGAACCCGCGTCGGCATGCCGCGCCTCGCGGTCCCGGCTCAGCGCACGCAGGATCTCCGCCTCCAGCCGTGCCGGGATCTCGGGCCGCAGCGCCCGCGGCGGCGGGAACGCGTCGAGCAGGATCGCCGACAACACCTCGGTGTCCGACCGGCCCTGGAACGGCGTCCGTCCCGTCAGCATCTCGTAAAACAGCACCCCGACGGCGTACAGGTCGGCGCGCCGGTCGAGCGCCAGGCGGCCGCGCACCTGTTCCGGCGACATGTAGTGCGCCGTGCCGACCAGCCCGCCGTCCCGCGTGGGCCGGTTGTCGGCGCCCTGGTCCCCCAACAGCCCGGCGACGCCGAAGTCGAGCAGCTTGACGAAGTCGTCCCGCTCGCCCATCCGCGTGAGGAAGACGTTCGCCGGCTTCAAGTCGCGGTGCAGGATCCCGGCGGCGTGCGCCGCCTCGAGCGCGGCGAGCACCTGCTCCGCGATGTCGACGGCGCGCCGCACCGGAAGCCGCCCCTCCCGCGCGAGGAGGTCGGCCAGGGAACGCCCGCGCAGGCACGGCATCACGAGGTACGGCAGGCCGTCCTCCGTGCGGCCGACGTCCAGCACCTCGCAGATGCCGTCGTGGCCGATGCGTCCGGCGACCCGCGCCTCACGGTCGAAACGCGTCTCCGCGGCGGATCGGCCGGCCAACTCGCGGCGCATCACCTTCACCGCCACCGCGCCGCCCGTCCCTTCGTGGCGGGCCTCGTAGACCTCTCCCATCCCGCCCGAGCCCAGCCGACGCAGCAGGCGGTACTTCCCGCCGACGAGACTGCCGACCCTGTCCTGCATCCTCCGCTCCGGAACCGGGAATAATCCACCGGGAGGAGGCGAAGTCAACGCCCGAACCGCCCGCAACGGGATCCCCCCGGCGACGCCGGATCCCGCAACGGGATCCTCGACGAGGTCTCCGCGCCGGCCTTTCCCGTCGCGCACCGCCCGCCGTTGCCCGCCGGGCGCGCTCTTCCCGGAATCTCGCCTCGGGGCACGCCCGGACACCCGCGACGCCGAACGGTTGGCATCCCGGATGCAAGGCACGACTCGCATCGCCGATGGCGCTGCCGTCCCTGCGCAAGCGGAGGACGTCGGCGGGCGAGGCAGAGAGGAGGAACCGATGCCGCAGTCGCTCCGCGATGGTCTGGCCGGCCTGCTCGTCCTGGCCGGCCTCGTCGTCCCGGCGGGATGCGAGGACGACGGGCAGGAAGCCTGCCTGTTCTTGGACGTGTGTTCGTGGGGATCCAGCTACGAGGGCAGCGCCGGACGGCGTCTCTGCGCGGCCAACGGCGGCACCTGGGTCGAGGATGGCTGCCCGATCACCGCGGAGTGTCTCGGACTCTGCGACGTGCGCACCTACCACGTCTACTACTACCGGCCGTTCGGCAGCGCGGCCGCGGCCCGCGACCAGTGCGACTTCGAAGGCGGCGTGTGGACCGAAGGCTGCGGGGGCGCCAGCGCGCCCCTCGACTGGTTCACCTCCTCGTGCGCGGAACTGGGCGGCACGACGACGCCGACCGGCGCCTGCTTCGTCGACTGCACGCCCAGCGAGTACTGCCCGGTGGAAGGAACGGCGTGCGCCTACGGCGGCCAGCAGCTCTGCCGCGTGATCACCGGGTGTTCCTCGGATGCCGACTGCGGCCCGGCCGGGTGGCACTGTTCCCGCGGCTCCTGCTTCCTGCGCTGCTCGGCCGACTCCGGCGGCGCCCAGGGGCCGGAATGCCCGGCCGGCTTCCAGTGCGCCGACGGCGTGGCCGACCAACCCGTCTGCTGCCGGGGCCTCGACGCCCCGTCGTGCGGCGAACCGTGCCCCGCAGGGTGCTGCAGCCCCAGCGGCCTGACCTGCTGCCAGCCGCCGTTCTGCTCCGGCGACTGCGCCGGTTCGCCGTGCTGCTGAGGCGGAGCGCGCCGTCGGCCGACCCCTACGGCGCCTTGGTCGCGTTGTAGTCGAGCTTGCCCGACAGCGGGTCGCGCACCGCGAACCGCGTCAGCACCACCGCCTCGCGCGTCAACACCACCCGGTCGCCCGGACCCAGCTCGCCGATCGTCTTGCCGGGCGGCATCCTGTCCTTCTCCGACATCGCGAACACCTGCAACGGCGTCCCCGGAGCGGCGAGCGACGGTTCGACCAGCGCCATCCCGACCTGGAACCCCTCGACCGCCGTGCACGACGTCACCACCCCGGCGTACTCCCCGCGCCGCCCGTCGACCACCACGTTCCCCGGCCGGATCATCTTTCCCCCGGCGACCGGCACCCGGAACCGCACGATCGTCCGCGCGGGCTTCGCCGCCTCCGCCACCATCCTCGACCGGCCGACGAAGAACGGCTTGTGCAGCCGCACGAACGAGCCGTAGCCCGCCTCGATCGGCGAGATCCCGTGGTGCCCCGCCAGCTCGTGCCCGTGCAGCGGCAGCCCGGCCTCGGTGCGCGTCGAGTCGCGGGCGCCGAGGCCCGCGGGGACGACCCCGAGCGGCGCACCCTTCTCCAGCAGCAGGTTCCAGATCCGCGGCGCCGCGTCCGGATGCAGGTACATCTCGAAGCCGACGTCCTCCCCCGTGTACCCCGTCCGCGACACGATCGCATGCACCCCGTCGATCTCCCCCTCCGCGAACTCGAACCGACCCAGCCGCTCGATGCGCCACAGGAAGCGCCCCGGTCCCACCGCCGCGGCGAGCGTCGCCAGCGAGGCCGGCCCCTGGAGCGCCAGGTCGACACGCCGGTCCTTCCCCGCCGACGGGTCCTTGAGATTCCGGATCTCCAGCCGCTTCGGCGGCTCGATCGAAGGATCCTCGCGGCAGAGCAGGTACTTGCCCGAGGCCGCCGCGCGCAACCAGGCCTCGTCCTCCTCCGCGTTGGCCGCGTTCACGACCACCAGGAAGAGATCGTCGCCCCGCTTGTAGACGAGGATGTCGTCGATCACCCGGCCGTCCGGGTCGAGCAGGTACGAGTAGTGGGCCTGGCCGGGACGCAGCATCGCCACGTAGTTCACCGTCATCCGGTCGAGGAACCTTTCGGCGTCCGGCCCCCGCACCTCGAGCACCCCCATGTGCGAGACGTCGAACAGTCCGGCGCGCCGCCGCACCGCCTCGTGCTCCTGCGCGATCCCCTGGAACCACACCGGCATCAGCCAGCCGGCGAACGGCACGATCATCCGCTTGTTCGCCCGCCGGAGATGCTCCTCGTACAGACACGTCTTCCGCGGCTCGGCCGCGGGCGGCGACCAGCGGAACTCCTCCCGCGCCGGGACCAGCCACTCGCCCTGCGCCCGCATCGCCCGCAATCCGACGAAGAACGGCTTGCCCTTGGCCACCCGCTGGTCGGTCGTCTTCACCACCCCCGCCGGCAGCTTCGCCCGCGGCGGCTCGGCGGGCGGCTCCAACTCGACGATCTTCGCCGGACCCTCGACCTTGAGCAGCAGGTCGTCGTCCTGCAGGACGTAACCGTCCGACAGCGCCCGCAGCCAGGCCGCCACCGCGCCCGCCCGCGGCCCGCCCAACTCCAGTTCGAACCGCGGCGCCCCGTCCGCGCGCGGCTTCGTCCGCGTCACCGTGCCCGCCGCCAGCGCCTCCCCACGGCGGTCCAGCAGCAGCGTCTCGGCCGACTGGCCCTCCTCGAGCGACCGCACGTCGGCGGTACAGGCGCCGTCCAGGAGATGCGGGGCGCGCGCCCCGGACACCTCGAGCCGCGCGCGGTCGGCCGGCTGCTCCGGCCGCGGCTCGAACAGGTACGGATAGCCGGTCCCCTTGCCGCCCGCCGCATCCGCCCCCAGCTCGCGCGCGATCGCGTCGACCTCGCGTCGCGCCCACTCCAGCACTTCCAGCTCGATCTTGCCTCGCCCGATCGGCGCGCCGCCCCCGAGATAGTGGTAGGGGTGCGTCTCCCGCAGCACCCGCGCCGCCACCCGGGCGATGCGCCGCATGTGATCCGGCGTCGCGCCGCGCTGGCTGACCCACACCGTCCCGAACCGGACGGCCGACGGATGCACCGCGCTGGTGTCGCCCTGGATCGTGTTCTTGTTCACCGTCAGCCCGACCAGGTCCAGCAGGCGGGAGGCGGTCTCGCCGGACAACGGCACCCCCGTCGGGGAAGGGATGCGCTTGAGATCGACGAGCACGAGGTGGGTGTCCGTGCCGCCGTAGGCCAGCGTCAGCCCCTCGGCGACCAGCGCCTCGCCCAGCACCTTCGCGTTCTCCGCCACGCGCCGCATCAGGGCCCGGAACGCCTCGGTCCGCGCCAGCTTCGCCGCCACCGCCTTCCCCGCGATCTGGTGCACGTGCGGTCCGCCCTGCTCGCCCGGGAACACCCCCATGTCGATCCGCTTCGCCAGCTCGGGATGCGTCGTCAGGATCGCCGCGCCCCGCGGGCCGCAGAACGACTTGTGCGTCGTGAACGAGACGACGTGCGCGTGCGGGAACGGGTGCCGCACCACCCCGGCCGCGACGAGGCCCGAGGTGTGGGCGATGTCGGCCAGCAGCACCGCGCCGACCTCGTCGGCGATCGCCCGGAAACGGGCCCAGTCGATGTCCCACGGATAGGCGGAGAAACCGCCGATGATCAGCTTCGGCCGCGCCTCGACCGCCAGCTTGCGGATCGCGTCGTAGTCCAGCCGGCCGTCGGGGCCGACGGTGTACGAGACGATGCGGTGGTTGCGCCCCGAACGATTGACCGGACTGCCGTGGGTCAGGTGCCCGCCCGAGGAGAGGCTCATCCCCATCACCACGTCGCCGGGCGAGACGAACGCGTTGTAGACGGCGTTGTTGGCCGCCGCCCCCGAGAGCGGCTGCACGTTGGCGAAGATCTCGGACGCCGGCACCGCCTCCGTCGCGAACGCCTCGGCCATCCGCCGCCTCGCGATCGCCTCGACGAAGTCGACCAGCTCCACCCCCTTGTAGTAGCGCCGATCCGAGTAGCGCCGGACGTACGAGAGCTGCTCGGCGTGGTCCCCCAGCCGCTCCTCGTCGTCGGTACACATCTTCGTCGATGGATAGCCCTCGGCGTAGAGATTCCCGAACTCGCTGTCCAGCGCGGCCCGCACCGCCGGCGGACAGATCGATTCGGACGCGATCAGGATCAGCTTGCGGGCCTGACGCGTCGCCTCGATCTCGAACAGTTCGGCGAGCGTCGGGTCGGTTTCGCGCAGCGTCGTCTTCGGCAGCAGGTCGGCCATCGCAACACCTCCGTCTCCCCCGCGACGTGGGGCGACTATGGTCCCGGCCCGCCCCTTCGATCAAGACCTTCCCGCCGGGAACTCCGCGTCCGGGCGGCCGAAACCGCAGGCGCCGGCCCCGCGTTTCGGGTGTTGCAAGCCGACCCCTCCCTCGCCTAGGCTTGCGCGCCGAGGAAGGACCAGGAGGGAAACATGACCCCACGCTCCACCCGTCCGGTCGTCGCCGCCGCCGCCGCCGCGGTGCTGCTCCTCGCCGCGGCCCCGGCCGACGCCTCGGAAACCGCCACCCCCGCCAACTCCGGAGCCCTCGACCTGCGCCTCTTCCGCGCCGCCGTCGACTCGAAGGGGCTGTTCGGCGTCAACGCCACCGACATCATGCCGCACCTCGACATCAGCATCGCCCTGGTGCTCGACTACGGCCACAACCTGTTCGACGTCACCGCCCAGAGCTGGGACGACCTCAACCACGACCGGCTGGTCACCCCGGACGAACTGAGCAACTTCGACGCCAACCTGGTCGCCGACGCGATCGATGTCAGCCTCGGCTTCAACATCGGCCTGTTCAACTTCGCCGAACTCGGCTTCTCCCTGCCGGTCGTGATCCTCTCCGGACCGTCGCTCCGCGGCGTCACCGGGTGGGAGGGATGGGGCTCGGATCCGCCCCCGGTCGATGTCCCGTCGTTCGCGGCCCAGCACGTCGGCGACCTCGAGGTCCACGCGAAGTTCCGCTGGCTGCGCGTCGAACGCCACCCGGTCGGCGTCGGCACGATCCTCCAGTTCTTCACCCCCACCGGCCAGGCCGACCGCGCCCTCGGCAGCGACCCCGGCATGGGCATCGGCTTCACCGCCGTGGTCGATACCATGCCCACCGACTGGTTCCACGGCGCCGTGAACCTCGGCGGACGCTTCTTCTTCGCCAACGACGACGGCTACGAGCCCCTCCGGCTGACCGACGCGGCGGGCAAGACCTTCGAGTACGGCCACCTGCTGACCTTCGGCCTCGGCGGCAGCTTCACCCTCGTCCCCGACCGCCTCAACGCCATCGTCGAGTTCTACGGCAACTCCGTCTTCACCGGCTTCGACCTGCGCCACACCCCGATGGAACTCGTCGCCGGACTCAAGATCTTCATCGAACGCAACAGCTACCTCTACATCGGTGGCGGCACCGGCGTCTTCTCCGAAGGATTCTCCGCCGCCGACGTGCGCCTGTTCGGCGCCTGGATCTTCGAACCTTCGATCGGCGACGCCGACCGCGACGGCATCAAGGACGACGTCGACCAGTGTCCCGACGACCCCGAAGACCGCGACGACTTCGAGGACCTCGACGGCTGCCCCGACCCCGACAACGACCGCGACCAGCTCCTCGACATCGAGGACTCCTGCCCGCTGATCCCCGAGGACCGCGACGGCGACGCCGACGACGACGGCTGCCCCGACGGCGAGCAGGGCGACCGCGACGGCGACACGATCCTCGACACCAACGACGTCTGCCCCGACGACCCCGAAGACAACGACGGCTTCCAGGACGCCGAAGGGTGCCCCGACCCCGACAACGACAACGACACCATCCCCGACATCGCCGACGAATGCCCCAACGAACCGGAAGACATCGACAGCTTCCAGGACGTCGAAGGCTGCCCCGACGTCGACAACGACCAGGACCGCATCCTCGACGTCGATGACGACTGCCCCAACGAGCCCGAAACCTACAACTCCACCGAGGACGACGACGGCTGCCCCGACACCGGGACGATCGTCGTCACCGACCGCGAGGTGATCCTGCTCGAGAAGATCATGTTCGAGACCGACAGCGCGGTCATCCTCCCGGAGTCGTTCGATCTGCTCAACCGCGTCGCCGCCACGCTCAACAGCAACATGCACATCCTGCTGATCGAAGTGCAGGGACACGCCGACGAACGCAACTCGGACGAGTACAACATCCGGCTGACCCACGACCGCGCCAACGCCGTCGTCGAATACCTCGTCGGCCAGGGGGTCGATGCCGGTCGCCTCCTCGCGGCCGGCTACGGCGAACGCTGCCCGGTGGACCGCGGCCACACCGAGGCGGCCTGGGACAAGAACCGGCGCGTCGAGTTCAAGATCCTCTGGACGACCGCCGGGCCGATGGATACCACCCGCGCCTGCCCGGCCGCCCAGGAACTGGAACCGCCCCTGCCGCCGCAGTTCCAGCCGGGCGGCGCCGCGACGACCCCCACCGCCCCGCGCACCGTGCCGGCCGGCTCCGCCGAAGCGGCGGCCGCCGCGGCCGCCGCCACCCCCGCCGCACCCTGAACGGCCGGCGCACCTCCGTTCCCGGGACGACGCCGGCGGGAGGACCACCATGCCCGATCCGATCGCACCCCCGACGTCCCCCACGGGCGTCCCGGCCGACCCCGCTCCCCGCCCCGTCGAAGTCGCCCCACGCCCTCCCGTCGCCGACCTCGCCGCCCGCCTCGAAACCCGCGGCCTCATCAGCGGCGCCGGCGGCATGGGCGTCATCACCGAGGTGCTCGACGTCAACCTCCGCCGCACCTGCGCCCGCAAGACGCTCCGCCCCGAATTCGCCGACGACCCCGACACCGTCCGCCGCTTCATCGAGGAAGCCCAGATCACCGCCCAGCTCGATCACCCCGGCATCGTCCCCGTCCACGAACTCGGCGTCGACCCGGAGGGCCGCCTGTTCTTCACCATGCAGCGCGTCCAGGGCCGCACCCTCGGCGCCCTGCTCGCCCAGACCCCTCCGGCCCGGCGCTCCGACAAACAGCTCTACGCCCTGCTCCAGGTCGTCCTCAAGGTCTGCGACGCCGTCGCCTTCGCCCACGCCCGCGGCGTCGTCCACCAGGACCTCAAGCCCGACAACATCATGGTCGGCGCCTTCGGCGAGGTCTTCGTCATGGACTGGGGCGTCGCCCGCCTCCGCGGCACCGCCCCTCCCCCTCCCGCCGTCGAGACCTGCGCCGACGAGCCCGCACCGTGGGACCTGCCCCGCACCGAGTTCCGCATCGCCGGCACCCCCAACTACATGGCGCCCGAACAGGCTGCCGGCGACCCGTCCCGCGTCGACCACCGCGCCGACGTCTTCTCCCTCGGCGCCATCCTCTACGAAATCCTCACCGGCCGGCCCCCCTACGAAGGCCCGACCCCCCAGGCCGTCCTCGCCGAGGCGCTGTTCGGCGAGGTCGAACCGCCCGAACGGAAGACCGACGTACCCATCCCCGCCCGCCTCTCCCGCATCGCCATGAAGGCGCTCCACCACGACCCAGGCCAGCGTTTCCCCAACGTCGCGGCCCTGCGCGAGGAACTCGAAGGGTTTCTCCAGAGCGCCTGGCAGTTCCCGACCCGCACCTTCGACGCCGGCGAACTGATCCTCCGCGAGGGCGACGCCGGCGATGCCGCCTACGTCGTCCTCCGCGGCCGCTGCCGCGCCTTCCGCCGCTGCGGCACCACCACCCAGACCCTCGAGGAAATCGGCCCCGGCGAGGTGTTCGGCGAGGTCGCCATCCTCACCCGGCAGCCGCGCACCGCCAGCGTCGAAGCCCTCGAACCGGTCGCCGTCATGGAGATCACGCGCGCCTACCTCGAAGAGGAAATCGGCGGCAACTACTGGATGACCCTCTTCGTCCGCGCCCTCGCCCGCCGCTTCCGCAGCGCCACCGCCGCCCAGGCGACCGCGAGCGCCGAACGGGACGAGGCGCGACTGGCCGCTCGCGCCCTGGAACACCTCGCCCGCCACGGCGCCGGCGACCGCGACGGCCGGCGCGCCGCCCCCTGGAAACCCCTGTGCGCCGCCATGGCCGCCGAGACGGGCCGCTCCGCCGCCGAACTCCGCGCCTTGCTGGAACGTACCGCCCCGCTCGCCGTGGACGAGGCCCACGACCGGATCGTCCTGCGGTAGCGACGGAGGCGAATCGACGCCCGCCCGGCTCGGCGGCGCGACGCCGGCGATTCGCTCCCGCGCGAGCGCGCCCTCGGGCGCGGCCACGCCCGCGTCCGGGACCGCAGTCCTCTCGACCGGTCCGGCCGCCGTCCGCCCGCCGGACCTGGAGAAATGACGGTGCGGCGGGCTCCCGCGTGCCTGGCGCACGACGGCCGTCCGTGGTAGCAGGCCCCCCGTGTCGCCCGGCGCGAACATGGATCGGTCGCCGGTCGCGGCGCGCCTGGAGGTGCTGGCCGCGGCGGCGCTGTTTTCCACGGGCGGCGCGGCGATCAAGGCCTGCGCCTTCGACGGCCTGCAGGTCGCCTCGCTCCGCTCGGGCATCGCGGCGCTGGCCCTGCCGCTGCTCCTCGGCCCCGCCCGGCGCGGCTGGGGCCGCCCCGGCACCTGGCTCGTCGCCGTCGCCTACGCCGCCACGCTCGTGCTGTTCGTCACCTCGACCAAGCTCACCACCGCGGCCAACGCGATCTTCCTGCAATCGACCGCGCCGCTGTGGGTCCTGGTGCTTTCCCCCTGGCTCCTCGCCGAGCGGTTCCGGGTGCGCGACCTGGGGTTCCTCGCGGCGGCGGCGGCGGGACTCGCCGCCCTGCTCGCCGGAACCGCACCGCCGAGCGCCACCGCACCGGACCCGGCCACGGGCAACCTGCTGGCGCTCGCCGCGGGCGTCTCCTGGGCGCTGACCGTGATGGGCCTGCGGCACCTCGAGCGCGCCGGGGAGCGCGGGGGACTCGCGGCGGCCGCCGCCGGCAACGTGCTGGCGTTCCTCGCCGTGCTGCCGTGGGCCTGGCCGATCCCGGCCGGCAGCACGACCGACTGGCTCGTGCTGGGCTGGCTGGGCGTCTTCCAGATCGGCCTGGCCTACCTGTTCCTGACCCGCGGCCTGGCCCGCGTCCCGGCGCTCGAGGCGTCCCTGCTGCTGCTCGTCGAGCCGGTGCTGAACCCGCTGTGGACCTGGCTCGCGCACGGCGAGAACCCCGGCGGCTGGTCCCTCGCCGGCGGCGCCGTGGTCCTCGCCGTCGTCGCCGCTCGGGGACTCCTCGAGGCCCGCGACCGGCCCGCGACGACGGGTCCTCCCGGCACGTCCGCGTGACGGTACCGCGGCCGAGGCGCCCCGCCGCTCCGGCCCACCGAGAGGCCGCTCGCCGCCGGGTGCTTCTTCCGGCCGTCCGGGAACTTTCGCCGCCGGACCTGGTCGCATTGCGCTTTCGCGGTGCCATCCCGGCGGTCGCGCGGCCGCTACGCGGGGGGGTCGGCCGCCTTCTCCTCGGGCGGCGGCTGGTCGCCCAACGCCCACTTCGCGCCCAGGCGCGCCAGCAGGAAACAGCCGACGGCCAGCAGGAGCAGCATGCCCAGGCCGGCGAGCTGCCCGGGCATCCCCTCGTACCAGGCGTGCGTCCGGCTCCCCAGTTCCTCCGAACACTCCGCCTGCTCCGGCACCACCACCTCGGCGCAGCTCTCCGGCGGCCGCCGCGGCACATCGTCGACGAACACCGTGGCCACCCGCTCGCCCCGCTCATTCTCGACCTGGCGGACCTCGCAGTCCTGCCCCGGCGCGAGCCGCAGGTCGTCGCAGTCGAAGTTCTCGTGCTTGTCGACCCCGGCCACCACCGGGTGGAACGTGTACTCCTCGCCGACCGAGATGAACCGGATCGGCGCCCCGACGGCGGGCAGCCGCAGCACCGCCGTGACGATGCCGAGGATGGCCGCGCCGGCCATCAGCCCCGAGGCGATCAAGGTCCCCTGCTCGGAGCGCGCCCGGCGGACCTCCTCGCGGCCGCCGGTCCGCGCCACCAGCCAGGCGACGGCGGCACCTCCCAGGACCGCCAGGTTGATCGCGATCGGCAGGTACATGCCGAGCGCGAAGGCGAGCATCGGGAGACCGGCCATGAACAGCAGGATCGCCACGATCCCCCCGAGCCCGTAGAGCAGCCACGGCTGGTTGGCCGGGTCGTCCATCAGCCCCTTGGAGACCGCCGCGATCATGTTCGCCTGCGGCGCGGGCAGCACCTTGTCGTTCGAGATCACCCTGTCCGAACCGGGCGGAGCGCTCGGATCGGGCACCACGAAGTGGTAGGCGTCGTCCATCAGCGGCACCACGAACGCCACCACCAGCGCCGCGGCGACGATGCCGAGGAACTTGAACCGCTGCTGGTTGCGCGGCGTCGAGCCGATCCAGTAGCCGATCTTGAAGTCGGTGATCAGCGCCCCCGAGGTGGCGAGCGCCGTGCAGACCGCGGTGCCCACCACCAGCGCGATGATCATCCCCGCGTCCCCCTTCAGCCCCGTCAGGATCATCGCCCCGATCGTCAACACCACCGTGATCAGCGTCATCCCCGACACCGGGTTCGTCCCGACGATCGCGATCGCCTGCGCCCCGACCGGCGTGAACAGGAACGACAGCAGGTAGCCCACCACCATCCCGACCACCGCGAAGATCAGGCAGTCGCCGAACGCGTACGGCTCCCCGCTGTCCTGCGGCGTGATCCAGCCGACGACGAAGAACAGGATCCCCATCGCCAGCATCGCCCCGAGCTGGACCAGCAGGACGACGCGCGGCGGCAGGTCGAGCTGCGTGCGCGGAGCCTCGACCTCCCCGCCGCCTTTCCGGGAGAACCCCTTGAAACCGAGCGTCACCGAGCCGACCACGATCTTCCCCATCCGCAGGATGCCGATCAGCCCGGAGACCGCGATCGCGCCGATGCCGATCGGCTTGATGAACTTGCCGAAGATCGCCGTCGCCGACATATCGGCGATGTGGAACTTCCCCCCCGCATAGACGAACTCGGCCGCCGACGACCCGAACAGCTTCACCAGCGGCACCAGCACCAGGAACGACAGTACCGACCCCGACGCGATGATCGCCGCGTACTTGATCCCGATGATGTACCCCAGCCCGAACAACGCCGCGAGCCCCGACAACTGCAGCTCGAGCCCCAGACCGGCCATCTTCTCCCCGACGCTTCCGAGCATCGAGGTCGTCGACAGGTTCGCGTTCCACAGATGGACCCCCTCGACCAGGAAGTCGAACGCGCCGCCGACCGCGAACGAGATCAGCAGGATCTTCCCCGCCCCGGCGCTCTGGCTCTCCCCCGTCACCAGGATCTCGTTGATCGCCGTCGCCTCCGGGAACGGCAGCTCCCCGTGCAGGTCCTTCACGAAGTACTTGCGCAACGGGATGATCAGCACCGTGCCGAGCACGCCGCCGATGGCGCAGGCCAGGAAGATCTGCCACCAGCCGATCGACACCCGGTTGATGTACAGCGCCGGGATCACGAACGCCGCGCCGGCCGCCACCACCCCCGAAGCCTGCCCGACGCTCTGCACCATCACGTTCTCGAGGATCGTGCTGCGGGGCGACCGGAGCTTGCCGAAGAAGATCGCCAGGATCGCGATCGGGATCGCCGCCTCGATCGCGTTTCCCGCCCGCAACGCCATGTAGATGCACGCCGCGGCGAAAACGATCGTCAACAGCAACCCCAAGCCGATCGACCACGGCGTCACCTCGGCGCGCGTGTCCGCGGCCGGCACGATCGGCTGGTACTCCTCGCCGGGCGCCAGCTTCGTGTACGCGTTGGCCGGCAAGAGCTTCGAACCGGACTTGCTCGGGGCGTCGTGCATGGAGCCTCCTTTCCGCCGGAAACGGAGTCGGACGGCAGCCTACCACACGAAAACGAATTCCGGACGAAAACCGGAGCCGAACCGGCTACAACCCGAACCGCAACGGCTCGCGCATCACCGCCGCGTCCGGACCCACCGGGGCCACCGGCTCCGGCACCGCGATCGTCCCCGAGGGTTCCTCGCCGAAGTCGGTGAAGAAGAACAGCACGAGCGCCCCGATCGCGGCGGCGCCGGCCACCCCCCACAGGGCGTCCGCGACGTCCAGCATCAACTCGCCCGTCGGCCGGATCTCGTCCTGCCGCGACGGCGACGCCGTCTGGTACTCGTCATGCAGACTCCACGCATAGCCGCCCGTGCCGGCCGCCCCCGCCGCGGCCGCCACCGCCGTGGACGCGATCCCCCAGAACCACCCCTGGTGGACGCCGCCCCCGAGCGACACGGTCAACCGCGTCGTGCCCCCCTCGACCATCGTCACCCGGTCCTCCCAGGCCCGGTCCCCGTACTCCACCCGCACCACGTGCTCCCCGGGCTCCACCTCGGCCCCCGGCACCGGCGTCGTCCCGACCGGCTCGCCGTCCACCAGCACCGCGGCCCCCGCGGGCTCCGACTCGACCGCCAGCCGCGTGCCCGCGCCGCCCGGCCCCGTCGGACCCGTCGGACCGGCGGGCGTCTCCACCCGCGCCACCAGCGTCACGTCCACGGTCCGCGACTCGCCCACCGCCAGTGTCACCGGCCGCTCCGCATCCTCGTACCCCGCCAGCCGCAGTCCGATCACGTGCTCCCCCGCCGGGATGTTGCCCTCGAAGGGACTCGCCCCGAGCGGCGCGCCGTCGAGCGTCAGGGCGACGCCGTCGGGATGCGTCACCACGCGGAGCCGGCCGAGGCGCAGCTCGCGACGCAACTCGCCGATTCGCTGCGCGATCTGCCCCTGCTGGTCCGCCGGGATCGACGCGCCGCCCTCCGCCAACGAACGCTCGTACAGCGCCAGCGCCTCCTCCATCCGCCCGAGCTTCTCCGCGCACAGCGCCATGCCGTTGGAAACGGCCCAGCTCGGATACAGCTCCCAGGCCTGGCGGAGGATCTCGAGCGCCTCCTCCGTGCGGCCGCGCTGGTACAGCTCGCGACCCCGACGGAACAGCTCGCGCGCCTGCTCCCGCTGGGCCTCGGTCGCCGACGCCTCCTGCGCCCGGCCGGGCGCCGGCGCGGCGAAAGCCGCCGCCAACAGCACAGCGCACAGCAGGCCCGGGATGCCTTTCGTCTTGCCCATCACACCCATCACAAGTCCTCCGGGAACTCCGGGAAAGCCGGGCCGCCGGAACCCGCGTCCCGGCGCGGCGGCGGACGGCGGATCGGACGCATCCGGACGTTCACCACGCGATCCGTGGTCGGGAGCAGGTACTCCGAGTACTTCTCGAACCCCTGGGCCTCGACCACCACCTCCAACAACGACTCCGCATAGGGCACGCGGACCTTCGGCGGGTTCCCCTCCGGCACGTAGTCGCCGACCTTGATCTTCGCCCCCTCGGGCGCCCCCGCCACGACGACCAGCACGGTCGGCGTCACGTCCGGCGCGGGAGACAAGACCGCGTCCGCCGGCGGAGCCGCCGCGACCACCTCGACGACGTCGGGCGCCGGCGCCGGACTCGCCGCCTCGACCCGGTCCGCAACGGCCGACGCGTCGTCCGGGTCCGCCGCCTCGAGGACGTCGCCGGCGTCGAGCGCCGCGGCGGCGACGCGGGAGGCGTCGGGAGCGGCGGCCGAGGTCTCCTTCCCGCCGCCGAGACCCCAGACGAGCAGGACGACGGCCAGCACCGCCACGGCGGCGGCGATGCCACCGAGGACGGGCCAGCGGCGCAGCGCCGCGAACCGCCCGATCGTCGTCAGCGACCCGGGAGCGACCGTCGCACTGCTCGCTTCCCCCGACCTCGACGGCGGAGGCGGCGTCTCCTGCCCTGCCTTCGCCAGCACGCTGTCCTCGATGTCGAGCAGGTCGACCTGCATGTCCTCGGCCGTCTGGTAGCGCTCCTCCGGCTTGCGCCGGATCGCCTTGGCCGTCACCAGCGCGAGCTTCTCCGGAATCCAGGGCGCGAACTCGCGGACCGAGGGGTACTCGCGGTCGTGGTTCTTCTCCGCATAGCGCTCGGCCCACAACATCTGCGCCTGCGTCTCGCGGAACGGCAGCCGGCCCGAGAGCATCCGGTACAGCATCATTCCGCAGGCGAAGATGTCCGCGCGGGCGTCGGCCGGCTGCATCAGGAACGTCTCGGGCGCCACGTACCCGGGCTTGCCCATCAACGTCCCCATCTGCGTGACCTGGGCCTCCTCCTCGCCCTGCACCTTGGGCCGCGCCAGGCCGAAGTCGAGCACCTTGACGAGGTAGCCGCCGCCGGGTTGGGGAATGAGTTGCACGTTGGAAGGACCCAGGTCGCGGTGGATGACGCCGATGTTGTGCGCGGCGGCCAGACCGTCGAGCACCTGGAGCATGATGGACACGGCGAGCTGCGGGCGGAGGATGCGCTGCCGACGGATCAACCGATCCAGGCCCTCGCCGCCCAGCAGCTCCATCACGACGTACGGCTTCGCCTCGGGGTCCCCCTTCGGCATCGACCACTCGAAGACGTTCACCACGTTCGGATGCCGGATCGCCCGCAACGCCGCCACCTCGCGCTCGAACCGCGCCAGGTACGTGGGATCCTCGAGGAACTCCTCCTTGAGGAACTTGACGGCGAACTCCTGGTGGGTCGACATCTTGCGCGCGACCCACACCGCCCCCATCCCCCCTTTCCCCAGGGGGCGCTCGAGCACGTAACCACGGAGGTTGGACGGAGGCTTCACGAATCACCTTCCCCCGGAGGCTTCCGCGACGCGCCGCCGGCCGGCTCCACGGAAATCCACGATCCGCAGGATACTCCCGGTCGGGTCGAAGTTCAATGTTTCCTGCCGGTTTGCCCTGGAGTTCCGGGCCACCGGCGGCGCTTGCCGCTTGACGCGAAGCCGCCGGATGCTCCAGGGTCCGCCGATGAGACCGGAAAGGACGGAACCGCGCATGACCCTCGACCCCACCCGACTGGCCGACTGGCAGATCGCCGAACAGGCCGAACGGACGATGAAGACCTGCGAGCAGCTCGCCGAGGAGTTGGGCCTGCTCCGGGACGAACTCCTGCCGCACGGCCGCTACGTGGCGAAGGTCGATTTCGCCCGCGTCCTTTCGCGGTTGCAGGATCGTCCGAACGGCAAGTACATCGATATCACCGCGATCACCCCCACGCCGCTCGGCGAAGGCAAGAGCACCTCGGCGATCGGCCTGATCCAGGGACTCGGGCGGCGCGGCTGCCGGGTCACCGGCGCCCTGCGCCAGCCCTCCGGCGGCCCGACGATGAACGTCAAGGGCAGCGCCGCCGGCGGCGGCCTGGCCCAGATCATCCCCCTCGCCCCGTTCAGCCTCGGCCTCACCGGCGACATCAACGCCGTCACCAACGCCCACAACCTGGCGATGGTGGCGCTGACCGCGCGGCTGCAGCACGAGTTCAACCTCTCCGACAAGTTCCTCGCCTCGCGCGGCCTGCGACGCCTCGACATCGACCCGCGCGCCGTGCAGATGGGTTGGGCGATCGATTTCTGCGCCCAGGCGCTGCGCCAGATCGTGATCGGCCTCGGCGGCCCCCGCGACGGCTTCACGATGGGCTCCTACTTCCAGATCGCCGTCTCCTCCGAGCTGATGGCGATCCTGGCGATGGCCGACAGCCTGGCCGACCTGCGGCGCCGCATCGGCCGCGTCGTCGTCGCCCACGACAAGCGCGGCAACCCGATCACGACCGAGGACCTCGGCTGCGCCGGCGCCATGACCGCCTGGATGGTCGATGCCCTCAACCCGAACCTCCTCCAGACGATCGAGGGACAGCCGTGCTTCGTCCACGCCGGACCGTTCGCCAACATCGCGATCGGCCAGTCCTCGATCATCGCCGACCGCCTCGGCCTCAAGCTCGGCGACTACCACGTCACCGAGAGCGGCTTCGCCGCCGACATCGGCTTCGAGAAGTTCTGGAACATCAAGTGCGGCGTGGGCGGCCTCCGCCCCCACTGCGCCGTCGTCGTCGCCTCGATCCGCGCCCTCAAGTGCCACGGCGGCGGCCCCCCCGTCCTGCCCGGCAAGCCGATCGACCCCGCCTACGCCGAGGAGAACCTCGCCTGGGTCGATCGCGGCTGCGAGAACCTCGTCCACCACATCAACATCGTCCGCAAGGCCGGCATCAACCCCGTCGTCTGCATCAACCGCTTCCCCACCGACACCGCCGCCGAGATCGCTGTCGTCCGGCGGCAGGCCGACGTGGCCGGCGCCCGCGTCGCGGTTTCCGAACACTGGCGCCGCGGCGGCGACGGCGCCCTCGAGTTCGCCGACGCCGTGATCGATGCCTGCAACGACCCGGTCGAGTTCCGCTTCCTCTACGACCTCCAGCTCCCCCTGCGCGAGCGGATCGCCCGCATCGCCCGCGAGGTCTACGGCGCCGACGGGGTGTCGTACACCTCCGAGGCGCTGGCCAAGGCCAAGGCGATCGAGGCCAGACCGGACATGGCCCGCTTCGCCACTTGCATGGTCAAGACCCACCTCTCCCTCAGCCACGACCCCAACCTCAAGGGAGTCCCGAAAGGCTGGACCCTGCCCGTGCGCGACATCCTGACCTACGCCGGCGCCGGACTCGTCGTCCCCGTCGCCGGCACGATCACCCTCATGCCCGGCACCAGCGCCAGTCCCGCGTTCCTGAAGATCGATGTCGATGTCGAGACCGGCCGGGTGCGCGGACTGTTCTGACGGGGGAATCGAACGGCCGAGGAACCGGAAGGACCAAAGGACGGAAGAGGGCGGAGGCGGCGAGATGACGGCCGAACTGATCCGGGGCACCGTGGTTGCCGAACAGATCCGCGGCGAGATCGCCGCCGAGACGGCGCGCCTGCGCGAGACCCGCGGCGTCGTCCCCGGCCTGGTCACGATCCTCGTCGGCGAAGACCCGGCCTCCCAGAGCTACGTTTCCGCCAAGAGCCGCACCGCCCGCGAACTCGGCTTCCACTCCGTCCAGCACACCCTCCCCGCCTCCACCTCCGAAGCCGAACTGCTCGACCTCCTCGCCCGCTGCAACGCCGACCCCGCGCTCCACGGGATCCTCGTCCAACTCCCCCTGCCGAAACAGATCGACGAACAGCGGGTTCTCGGCGCGATCCGTCCCGAGAAGGACGTGGACGCCTTCCACCCCGTCAACGTCGGCAAACTGCTGCTCGGCAACCCCGACGTCCTCCCCTGCACCCCCGCCGGCATCCACGAACTGCTCCTGCGCTCCGGCACCGAGCTCGACGGCGCCGAGGTCGTCGTCGTCGGTCGCTCCAACATCGTCGGCAAGCCGATCGCCGTGATGCTGGCCCAGAAGGCCCCGGGCGCCAACGCCACCGTGACCCTCTGCCACACCCGCACCCGCGACCTCGCCGCCCACACCCGCCGCGCCGACGTCCTGATCGTCGCGGCCGGCCGCCCGAAGGCGATCACCGCCGAAATGGTCAAGCCCGGCGCCGTCGTGATCGATGTCGGCGTGAACCGCGTCGGCGTCACCGACAAGGGCAAGGCCAGACTCTGCGGCGACGTCGATTTCGACGCCGTCCGGGAGGTCGCCTCGAAGATCACCCCGGTGCCCGGCGGCGTCGGCCCGATGACGATCACGATGCTGATGCGCAACACCCTGCGCGCCGCCCAACGCGCCGCGGGCTGACCCCGCTCCACCCGCAGGAGAACCCCGATTTCGCTCGCGCACGCGGTCGCGCGCGTGGGCGTCGGCGTGGGCAGCGGCGCCGGCGTCGAACCGCCCGCGCACCCGCAACCATCGCGCGAAGTCGCGCCGGCCGACCGCCTAGTCGCCGCCGATGTGCACATGGAACCCGTCGTGGAGCAACCGTTCCTCGAGCGCCTCCGCCGCCGCGGAACCATCCTCGATCAGCCCGCCCGGCAACGCGGCGAAATCGATCCCGTCGAACCACCCCTCCCGCGGGACGTGGATCTCCAGCGCCGGCTCGTCGTCGGCATCGATGTCGAGCCCTGGGACCGAAGCCTCGGCCCCCACGGGCAGCGCGCCCTCGAACGAGACGGGGTCGCCGCCGCCCGGCGGCACGGCGGTGCCGGCGACGTAGAGACCGCCGCCGTGCATCGCCGGCGCGGCCTCCTCGGGCGGCGCCACGAGGATCCGCGCCTCGGCCGCCTCGGCCCCGCCGGCGAAGATCGCCTCGCCGAGGTCCACGGGGGCGGCCAGCAGGTCGACCGCCCGGTCGACCATCAGCTCGCCGACCTTCGTTCCGGTGGTGGACGTCTCGGCGGTGCCGTGGGAATGGGCCAGCCGCAGCGTGCCGATCGCCTCCGGGCCGGTCTCTCCGGTTTCCAACGCGAGGGTCAGCGAGGCGTGGGTGTGGCCCTCCTCGGCGGCGGTACCGGCCTCGCCGGTCACGAACGTCACCTTGTGCACGTAGAGCCGGGCGGCGGTCAGGGTGACCTCCCAGCCCAGGTCGGTCGTCGCCGTCGCCTCCGGCGGCGACAGCAGCGTCACCTCGAGCCGCCTCGCCGGACCGTCGTCGAACGCGCACGACCCGGCGAGCAGGATCACGGCGACCGCCCCGAGCGGCGCCGCGCGCCCGTTCCGCAACTGTCTCCGATGCTCCGACGTCATCGCCGCCTCCTAGAACGGATGGGCGCCGTGCGCGCCCAAGGCGAAACTGGCCTGCAGGAAGAGCTCGCCGCCCCACTCCGGCCCGCTCCACGCCGCGCCGTGCGGGTGCGACAGCGTGCCCTGGAGCCGCAACAGCGAGAACTCCGTGGGGAAGAAGGTCACCGAGATCGATCCCCGCTCCTCGCCGAAGTCGAGGCCGGGACCTGTCATGAATTCGCCGCGGGTCAGGTCGCCCTCGGCGACGTCGCCGCGCAGCGCCATGCGCCACTGCTTGGCGAGCCGAAACGCCGGCTCGACCGCCACCGCCCAGTCGGTGAGGCGGTTGCCCGGGAACTGCCGCTGCCGGAACGCCCCCTCGACCGTCACGTCGAACTCGAAGTACGACGAGCTGTCCACCGGCTTGTAGCGCAGGAACAGGTCGCCGCCGAACAGGTCGCTGCGCGTGCCGGCCCCCTGCCCGGCCGGCCCGGTCGCGGCGCTGGCGCCCAGCGCCATCGACCACGAGTCGGAGAACGGGATGTGCGTCTCCAGCCGTCCGAGATAGAGGAAGTCGTAGTCGCGATCCCGGCCCCACGTCTTCTCGTCGGGGGTCGCGCCGGCCGGCGGGGTCTCTCCCGGCACGCCGGCCCAGCCGGAGACCTTGAGGAAAAACGGCACGGGCACCAGCCAGCTCAGCTCCAACGACGGCGCCCGCAGCCCCTCGCCCGAGAGAAACCGCTGGTGCGGCAGGGAGGCGTCGACGAACTCCCACACGTGCGGGTGGGTCTGGTTCGATCGGCCGAAGGGGGCGAGCATCTGGCCGGCTCGGACCTTGAGCCCGCCCGGCAGCCGCAAGGTCTCGGCGTAGACCTCCTCCGTCTCGAAGAAGGTCAATCCGAACAGGAAGAATCCGCGGAGGTAGAAGTAGGGATCGACGGCCGCCTCCACGCCGAGCTCCGCTTCCATCACGTGGATGCCCGTGGCGGCAGGCACGTGCCCGCCGCGCAGCGGATGCTCGTCCGCGGTGAAGTAGGAGCCGGCGAACGTGCCGATCAGGCTGATCGCGGGATTCATGAGATTGCTGGGGCCGATCTCGCCGCCCCCGCCGCCGCTCCCGCGGTCGGTGGCCTCCAGGTAGGCCGGCTCGGCGTCGGACCGGCCGGTCACCGCCGCCTCGTCGGCCCGCAGCTCGGCCGCCAGGTCCTCGCCGATCAGTGCGGCCAGCTCGTCGTCGCCCGCCGGCTCGCCCGGC
>JAAZOP010000142.1 GCA_012797735.1 Myxococcales bacterium | reverse complement strand
GCCGTCGTCCCGGGGGACGCCGGCGCCGAGGCGGCGACCTCCGTCCGCCTGCTCTCCGGCCCCGCCTTCGTCGGCGCGCCGGTCGAGCCGCCCGACCGTTCGACCGGCACGACCCTCGCCGTGCAGGGACGCGTCTCGGACTCCCGCGGCCGCGCGGTCGATGGCACCGTGACCGTCTGGAAGGACGGCAGCCCGATCGGTCGCGCCGTCACCTCCGCCGGTCGCTTCCGTCTCTACGACCTGCCGGCGGGCACCCTGACGCTCTCCTTCCGCTCCGCCTCCGGCGCCACCGCGACGGCCGACACGCGCTACTCGGGCAGCACCGTCACCGTGGTCCTCTCCGTCCCCGCCCCGTAGCGGGCCCGGTGTCCCGGCGCGATCCTTCCCGGGCCGGCCTCCGTGCGGCGCCGGACCGCGGGACGGCGCGCCGCGTTGCGGAGCGATCCGGGGATGCGGTTCGGGTTTGACATGGGGGTCGCCTATGCCATACTAGCGCAAACTTCGGAGCCGTTGAGGGAGAGGAGCCGAGTCAACATGCCGATCTACGCACGGTCTTCGCGGTTCTGGACGGTCGCCGCCGCCCTGTGGCTGGTCCCCGCCGGAGCGCTCGCGCAGGAGGCGGAGCCCCTGCCGTTGGACGACACGATCTTCGGCGCTCCGTCGCCCTACGAGTCGGAGGCGACGGGGCCGGTGTTCGCGACCGAGTTCGGGGAGGAGGAGCAGGTCGCGGAGGAGGAGGAGCCGGCCGACACCGACGCCTACGCCGGCGAGGCGCTGACCTTCAGCATCCCCTCGCTGCGCGGCTCCACCGGCATGTGGCATCTCTCCTCCGCGTTGACGCCGCCCGAGGGCGCCTTCGGCGTCGGCCTCACCGTCGGCTTCTTCTCCACCTCGGACTGGCTCGTCACCAACGACAGCGACAACTTCGTCGGCGGCGACCTCGGTCTCTGGTGGTCGCCCCTCCAGTACCTCCAGGCGTTCGTCGACCTCTCCGCCTACGCCAACAGCAACGACATGGAGCGACCGACGTTGATCCAGACCCTCGGCGACGTCCGGCTCGGCGCCAAGGGCTACTACCCCGTCGTTCCGTGGTACGCTCTCGGCGGCGAGATCTCCGTCCTGTTCCTCAACCAGGTCGGCGACGTCGCGGTGGAGGGCGAGGCGACCAGCGTCGACCTCCGCTTCCTCAACTCGTTCGACTTCCAGCGCGTCAATGCGAAGGTTCCGCTCCAGCTCCACCTCAACTTCAGCTACTTCTTCGACCATTCGCGCAACCTGATCGACGAGGTCGAGGCGGCGCGCGAGGCGGCGGGCGACGACCCGTTCATCACGCGCGTCGAGCGGTTCGCGTTGAACGTCAACCGGCTCGACAGCTTCAACTTCGCCGTCGGCCTCGAGGGCACCCATCCGGCGATCGAGGACTGGGTGCGGTTCGGGGTGGAATGGAACCTCGCGATCCCGGTCAACCGTTCCGGGATCGATTACAACTGCCTCCAGACCCGCTACCGCGGCGACGACAGCTGCCTCGACATCACCGGCGCGAAGGCCTTTCCGCAGACCCTGACGATCGGCGTGCGCGGCTCGCACGCCGTCCGCGGCCTGACGCTCGACGCCGCCGTCGACGTCGGCCTCACGGGGACCGAGACCTTCGCCCGGGAGGTGGCGCCCACTCCGCTGTGGAAGGTCCTGCTCGGGCTGGCCTACGCCTTCGACCTGAGCGACTACGAGGTCGCGCAGGAGTGCCCGCCGCCGCCGCCCCCGCCGCCGCCGCCCCCGCCGCCGCCGCCTCCGGCGACGATCGCGGGCCTCGTGGTGGAGGAGGGGACCCAGACCCCGATCCCGCGCGCGATGATCACCTACGTCGGCCGCGATGCGACCGGCATGGTGGCCGACGGCGCCGGCCGCTTCGTCTCCGGTCCGCTGGAGCCCGGCGAGTACGTCCTCGGGGTGTCCGCCGACGAGTACTTCGAGGGCCGGTGCAACGTGAACGTGCAGGGGCCGAACAGCGAGGTCGTCTGCGGCCTGCGGCCGACGCCGAAGATCGGGACGATCGTCGGTCGCGTCCTGGACGCCGAAGGCGCTCCGATCGCCGGCGTCCGGATCACGCTCACCCCGGCCGGCCGCGTCGAGGGCGCCGTCCCCGGCCCGTCCGTCACCGGTGCCGACGGCGGCTTCACCTTCGAGGTCCCCGCCGGGTCGTACGTCGTCGCGGCCGACCACGAGGAGTACTTCCTGCGCCAGAAGCAGGTCGAGGTGGCCCCGCGCGCCCGGATCGACGTCGAGATGACGCTGGCCAAGAAGCCGCGCCGCGCGGCGGTCACGGTCGATGCCGAGCAGATCAAGATCCGCCGGCAGATCCACTTCGAGACCGACTCGGCGGTGATCAAGGGCGACTCGTTCATCATCCTCGACGAGGTCGCCGACGTGATGCTCCGCAACCCCCAGATCCGCCGCGTCGAGGTCCAGGGACACACCGACAACCGCGGCGACGACGACCACAACCAGCAGCTCTCCCAGGCCCGCGCCGAGTCCGTCGTCCAGTACCTGCTGGACGCCGGCGTCGACCCGCGACGCCTCGAGGCCCGCGGCTACGGCGAGACCACGCCGATCGCTCCGAACGTCACCGCGGCCGGCCGCGCCAAGAACCGGCGCGTCGAATTCCACATCCTCGACCAGGGCGGCGGCGGCGGCTCCGGACCGACGCTCGCCCCCTAGCCCCGCAACCGTCGTCCCCGAGGCTTGGTGCACACCCTGTCCGCCCCTCCTCCCTCCTCCGGCGCCTCCGGCCCGTCCCGGCCGCGGCTCCTGTGGCTCCCCCTCCTCGTCGCCCTCGCGGCCGTTCCGGTCCGCGCCTCCGTCGTCCGCGTGCTCGGCCTCCCCGAGCTGCTCGCGCGGGCCGAGGTGGTCGCGGTCGTGACGGTCGAGTCGGCCGCGTCGTCCTGGGTCGCGGGCCGCATCGTCACCGACTCCGCCCTGCGCCTCGACGAGCCGCTCCGCGGCGGCGCCCGCGGCGACTTCGTCTCCGTCCGGACGCTCGGCGGCGAGGTCGACGGCATCGGACAGCGCGTCTTCGGCGAGCCGTCGTTCCGCCCGGGCGAGCGCTACCTGGTGTTCCTCGAGCGGTTCCCGGGGGCCTGCGAGCGGCCGCGCTTCCGGCCGGTCGGCATGGCCCAGGGCGCCCTGCCGGTCGTCGACACCCCCGACGGCCCGCGCGTCACACCCGCCCCCGACCCGCCGCTGCTGGTCGCGCCGTCCGCGGCGGCCTCGGTCGCGCCGTGGCTCGACGCGCCGCGCCCCCT
>JAAZOP010000141.1 GCA_012797735.1 Myxococcales bacterium | reverse complement strand
TCGACAACGACTGCGACGGGCTGACCGACGAGGGGTTGGTGAATGCGTGCGGCCGGTGTCCGCCCGAAGAGTGCTTCGAGACGCCCTACCCGGACCCCGGCGAGTGCGAGGACCCGGGGCGCACGTGCGACGGAACGGTGCCGTGGCCGGACGACCCGACGTCGGTCACCCTCGGGGAAGGCACCGTCAGCAATCCGTACATCTACGTGGCGCTCGACGGGTTGAACCAGGTCGCCAAGCTGGACACCGTGACCGGAACGAAGCTGTGGCAGGTGTCGAGCCACGGGACGTCGCCGTCACGCACGGCGGTGGCGTTGGACCACACGGTGTGGGTCGGCAACCGCGGGTTCGCGAATCCGTCGGACCCGAGCCATTCGAACCTCGTGCACCTCGACGCCGACGGCGCCCTGGTCTGCCGCGCCGACATCCCGGGCATCGTCCGCGGGGTGGCGATCGACGGCGACGGCAACGTCTGGGCGGGAACCTGGAACACGACCCGGGTCTGGAAGGTGGACGGCCGGGCCGTCGACACCACGCTCTCGCCGCCGCGTTGCCGGGTGCTGACGCCCGGCGGGATCGACGTCGGCGTGCCGATCTACGGTCTGGCGGTGGACGGCAGCGGCTACCTGTGGTCCTGCTCGCCCGGCAGCCCCGTGCGGTCGATCCGGCTGGACACGCGGGCGCACACCTACGAGCTGGTGCCGATCAACGCCTGCTATGGGGTGGCGGTCTCGCCGCGCGACGGCCGGATCTGGTTCGGCAGCTACCATGGCACCGGGTGCGTCAACAGCGTGACGGGCACCGCTCCGTACACGCGGTTCAACACCAGCGTCGGCTGCGGCGGCGTGATCACTGCCGTGACCGTCGATTCCGACGGGTTCATCTGGGCTTCGAGCTACTCGCTCAACACGGTGTACAAGATCGACCCCACGACGGGGACCGCGGTCTGCAGCGCGCCGATCAGCGGGCCGCCGGGCGTGTCGGTCAGCGACGCCCGCGGCGTGGCGATGGACGCCGCCGGCAAGATGTGGGTGGTACACCGCGTCGGCGGCTACGCCAACCGTTTCCTCCGCGACTGTTCCCTGGACGCCACGTTCGAGATCTCGCGCGGCAACACCGCCTACACCTACAGCGACATGACCGGCATGCAGCTTCGGACCGTGACGACCCGCGAGGGCCACTGGATCCAGGACTACGACTCGGGGTACCCGGCGCCGGTCTGGAGCCGCGTCACCTGGGTGGCCGACGTGCCGCCCGAGACGACGATGGAACTGACGGTCACCGCCGCCGACACGCAGGCGGAGCTGACGACCTCGCCCACCCCGCCCTGCGGCCCGTTTACCGCGTCGCCGGCGGATCTGACCGCCTGCCCGTGGCTCGCCGGCCACCGCTGGCTGCGGCTCGACATCCGGCTGACCACGATCCGCGACGGCGTGCGGCCCGTGGTCCACGACGTCCGCGTCTACTGGTCCTACTGATCCGGTTCCGCCGCGGGCCGGGGGGCGCGCCTACGGCGCCAGGACGGCGGCGGCCACGGCACGGCCGAGCTCCTCGCACTTCTGGAGGTCGGCGGGGCCGGGTTGCCACTTTGCCGCGACGCCGGGGGCCGCGAGCGGGATGCCGCAGCGCTCCAGGTGTTCCTCGATCCGTTTCACCGACTCGCCGCTCCAGCCGTAGCTGCCGAACGCCGCGCCGATCTTGTTCTGGAACTTGAGCCCCCGCAGGTCCTCGAGGATCGGCGCGAGCGTCGGCAGCACGCCGTTGTTCAGCGTGGGGGAGCCGAGGATCACCGCGCGCGAACGGAAGATCTCGGTCAGCACGTCGTTGCGGTCGGAGACCGCCATGTGGAACAGCCGGTACGGCACGCCGGCCGCCCCGAGCCCCCGGCCGATCGCCTCGGCCATCCGCCGCGTGGCCTCCCACATCGTGTCGAAGACGATCGTCGCCCGCGGTTCGGGTTTCTGCGCGGCCCACTCCCGGTACTGGTGCACGATCTGCAGCGGGTCCTGGCGCCAGATCACCCCGTGGCTCGGAGCGATCATCTCGATCGGCAGTCCCAGCGCCAGCAGCTCGTCGATCTTCTTCGCCACCAGCTTGCCGAACGGGGTGAGGATGTTCGCGTAGTACTTGCGCGCCTCCTCGTACAGCTCCTCGCGATCGACCTGGTCGTTGAAGCGGTACGCGGTGGCGTAGTGCTGGCCGAAGGCGTCGTTGGGCATCAGGATCGCCCGGCCGGCGAGGTAGGTGAACATGCTGTCCGGCCAGTGCAGCATCGGCGCCTCGAGGAACGCCAGTTCCACCGCGCCCAGGGACAACCGGTCGCCGGTCCGGACCGTCCGGAAGCTCCACGGCTCGTGATAGTGGCCCTCGAGGCTCTCCCGCCCGCGCGGGGAGACGACCAGCGTGGCCTGCGGCGCCGCGCGCATCACGGCCGGCAGCGCCCCCGAGTGGTCGACCTCGGCGTGGTTGGCGACGACGTAGTCGAGCTTCGCCGGGTCGCAGAGCTCGCGCACGTTGGACAGCAGCTGCTCGGCGAACGGCGACCAGACGGTGTCGATCAGGGCCGCCTTCTCGTCCAGGACGAGATAGGCGTTGTACGTCGATCCCCGGTGGGTCGACAGCTCGTGCCCGTGGAAATGACGCAGGTCCCAATCGACCACGCCGACCCAGTACACGCCCTTTGCCAGTTCGGTGATCATCGAGGCTCCCCTTCCAGGTCCCGTTTCCGCGCGGAACCGCGGCCAGAGTGGGCACGGCGCGCCGGCGTGTCAACGGAGGAATGTCGGCCGCCGGAAGGTCGGGCTGGCGGGGTCGCGGGTTCGCAGACGGAGGCGGCCGGAAGGTGCGACGGGCTACCAGGGCACGGTGTTGATGCAGTAGTTCCCGTCCTGGCCGGTGGTTCCGTCGATGAACAGGTAGTAGATCCCCGGGGAGAGACGCGTGGTCGAGCCGCTCGCGATCCGCGAGCGGGACCACCCGCCGGTGCCGCCGCAGGACCCTCCGATGTCGTTGTTGCAGTTGATCTCCGTCGCCGAATCCTGGCAGGCGGAGCGCAGGTGAAGCACGGTGTTGAAATCCGTCCCGCCGTTGCACGTATGGAACAGGTAGTCGCCCGTGCTGCCGGTCGGCACGACGTAGAAGTAGACGTGCTCTCCGTCGCCGCCGCCGCAGGTGCCGGTATACTCGTTGCCGTCGCCGTCCGTGTTCTCGCAGTACGTCGCCGTTCCGGGCACCCATTCGTAGGGCTGCCCGCACCGGTCGCCCGCATCGTCCTGGCCGGTCCAGTTCACCTCGAGCCGGAACGCGCCCGTCTGCGTCGCGTCCTGGCCGTCGACGAAGATGTAGTAGGTCCCGGCCGCAAGGTTGTCGAACACGAGGACGGGGTTGCGATCGACCGAGGTGCGGTAGGCGGACTGGCAGCCGAGTTGCGCGCCCGTGACGCAGTCGCCGGCGCGGACGTAGACGACGGTGTCGGCGGTCGAACCGATCGTGGTCACGAACAGATCCTGGCCGCCGCCGGTGGTGGTCAGCCGGTAGACCAGGTCCCGTCCGCCCGACCCGCCGCAGGTGCCGGCGTAGTCGTCGGCGGCGAGGGCGAGGGAGTCCGTGATCACCGTTCCGCCTCCGCCCGCCGTGCCGGTCGAGAACGCGATCTCCTGCGCGCCGGCGCAGAGATCGTGGGCCGGCGAAGGCGTGATCGATGTGGTCAGCGTGAACGCTCCGAGCGACGTGGCGTCGTGGCCGTCGACGACGACGTAGTAGAGGCCCGGGTCGAGGGTCACGGTCAGGGCGGAGCCCGGGAGAACCACCGGTCCGTCGTCGTTGCAGGCGACCTGCGCGCCGCCGCAGGTCGCCGCGCGCACGTAGAGCACCGTGTTGAAGCCGGTCGCGGTCAGCACGACCTGGGACCGCTCGGTGATCTGGAGCCGGTAGAACACGTCGGGGCCGCCCGCCGACGCCGCGCAGCCGGCGGCCGGGCTCCAGGTGGTGCGGTCGATCGCGCCGCACGTGGTGCCGGTCCGCACGCCGGCCGTCAGCAGCGGGACGGTGTCGCTGCACGCATCGTTCCCCGGAGCGGGGCCGAGGTCGCATCCGCCCCAGGTGCACGAGGCGGAGCAGGTGCGGCTGCCCGAGCAACTCCCCACCGTGCACACCTCGCTGGCCCCCTGGATGCAGTCGAAACCGTCGTCGGTGCTGCCGTCGCAGTCGTCGTCGCGGCCGTTGCACACCTCGACCGGCGGCACGCACGCGCTCCATTCGCAGGACCCGTCGCAGGTCTGCTGGCCGACCGACCCGCACCCCGTGGTGCAGCTCCGCACCGAGCCCATCACGCAGGTGAAGCCGTTGTCGGCGCCATCGATGCAGTCCTCGTCCAGCCCGTTGCACACCTCGACCGGCGGCACGCACGAACCCCAGACGCAGGTGTCGCTGCAGGTCCGGCTGCCGGTCGAGAGGCAGCTCGTCGTGCACGACCCGGTCGAGCCGCGCGCGCAGTCGAAGCCGTTGTCGGCGCCGCCGACGCAGTCGTCGTCCAGCCCGTTGCAGACCTCGGCGGGCGGCACGCACGCGCCCCAAGTGCAGGTGCCGCTGCAGGTCCGACTGCCGGTCGAGAGGCAGCTCGTGGTGCACGACCCGGTCGAGCCGCGCACGCAGGCGAAGCCGTTGTCGGGGCCGAAGACGCAGTCGTC
>JAAZOP010000140.1 GCA_012797735.1 Myxococcales bacterium | reverse complement strand
GACGGCCGCAGCACGCGGAGCAACCGCGCGCGCGCCGCGCCCGACCGCCCGGGACTCCCGCCGGCCGGCAGGGCTTCGACGACGTCGCCCGGCACCGTGCCCGGGACGCTCCAGACGGCGCCGGCGCGACGAGCCAGCCCGTCGCCGTCGCGGCCGAGGCGCTGGATCGTGAGGCGGAGGGTGTCGCTCACGGGAACGGCTGCGCGGGGCGGCCGCGCGTGTAGTCGAAGTCGAACGCACCGTCGAGGCGGGCCCAGGGAGCCACGCCGTCCACCGCCATCTCGGGCCGATCGTCGCGGAAGATCACGCCCGTGAAGCTGCCCTGGATCCGATCGATATCCGCAGGATCGCCGTCCGCCGTGCGGGCATACATCGAGGTGAACTCGATCTGGCCGGTCCCCCGGCCGAAGTCCGGGAAGACCTCGACGCAGGCCGCGTTGAGGTAGAGAGCCATGCGGGCGACGAGGTCGGGTCCGGTGACCGGAATCGGGGGGAACTCGGAGTAGACCGGCACGGTGACGGGAGCGCCCGCGCGCAGCGCCTCGACCAGGTCGTGCCGGTTGCGCACGTGGATCACCAGGCCGTCCGCCCGATCGATGAACGCTCCGCTGCTCTGCAGGCGGATATCGATCGAATCGCCGACCGCGTCCCCGAAGAGATAGCGCACGGGAAGCTCGTAGGAGGCTCCTCCACCGCCGTCGTCCGCGGCCGCGGAGTAGCCGCAGGCCGGCAGGAAGATCTCGCCGCGCACCCACCCCTCGCCGGACCCGACGGAACACCCGGCGAGCAGGGCGACCCCGAGCGTCGCGAGCGCCGCGCGCATCACAGGAGCCTCACCGGGGCGTCGAGACCCCGCTGAATCGCCTGGGCCGCCGAACCGTCCCCCAACGCCACTTCGATCAGTCCCAGCGAGCCGACGTACCAGCCCGGCTCGCCCGGGACCAGTTCCGCGTAGCACCGGACGTGGCGGGCGACCCTGACGCCGCCCACGTCCACGACCACGTCGCCCCCCAGCGGACGCAGGGTGGTGACCAGGTTCCCGAAGCGGTCGACCTGCAACACCCGTCCTTCCCGCGCCCCCATCGGCTCGACGTGCCTCGGCAGCCGCAACGGCTCCGCGACCGGAGGTCCGACCGCCAGGGGGTCGGCCCCGCCCGCGATCCGCCCCGCCACCGGTCCCAGGATGTCCCGGCCGTGGAACGTGGCGCTCGCCGACGGAAACGCCCCGATGTCGATCTCGTGCGTCTCGAACGCGCGCGCCACATCGAGCACGTACGAGAACAGCCCGTTGTCCGGACCGACGTACACGTGCTGCATCCCGTGGTCGACGATCACCAGCAACCGGCGGTCCGAGCCGACGCCGGGGTCGACCACGCCGAGGTGCACGGTGCCGGGAGGAAAGCAGGGAGCGGCGCACCGCAAGGCGAACGCCCCGTCGCGCACCGACCGGGGCGGCACGTCGTGGGTGATGTCGACGACACGCAGCCCGGGAGCCGCCCCCAACACCGCACCGCGCAGGGCGCCGGCGAAACCATCGACCGTGCCGAAGTCCGTCGTCAGCGTCACGATCCCGTTTCGCACCGCCACCACCCCACCTCCCGCCGGGCCCGGCCGGCGAGGCTCATCATAGCGCGGCGAGCGGACGGCACCAACCTGTGGCGAGCCGGAGCGAGGAAGCACGCCGGCCATGCCGGCCCGACTCACCGGCGGGTCGAAAGCAGGAACGCATCAGACTCGGCGGGAAGCCGGGATCTCCTGGAACGGCAGAACCACCTGTCGGGATCCAGCGCTTCAGACCACGGCCGCCGCGGGCGGGAAGCCCGCGGTTCCGAACGCGGTGTCGCAGGGGTTCCTGCGCCCCGTTCAGACGCCCAGACCGATCTTCCAGAGGAACAGCGCGAACAGCAGCCAGTAGATGCCGGCGATGATGGCGATGATGCCGAGAATCGACTGCCACGGGGCCAGCTTCTTCATCGCCGCCTCGGCCTTCTGGGCCGCCGCCGGGCTCTTCTTCGCGGCGAAGGCGTTGATCATGCCGAACCCGAGCAGGAAGCCGACGAGCAGCTCGCACAGGTAGCCGACGATGGCGAAGATACCGAAGAGCTTCCAGAAGATCGGTCCCTGGAAGACCACCCCGAAGTCCCCGAGACTCAGCAGGAAATTCACGATCAGATCGTAGATGCCCCACACGAACATGAGCACGCCGATCGATCCCTGGTAGGGAGCAACCTTCATCAGCAGGTCGCGCGCGTTCGGCTTCTTCGCGAGGATCAGCGAGGACGACGCGAGCGCGCCGCCGACGATCAGGATCAACGCGGTCACCCAGACGTACCAAGGAATCAGCATTTTCAACTCCTCCTTGTCCCCGCTCCTCCCATCTGTCGAGAGCGGATTCCCTGCCCCCCTCGGGCGGCCGGGATGGTGCATCCTCTTCCGAAGCGCCTCCCGTAGTCAAGACACAAATGCGGGCCTGTCAAGCGGGGCTGCCAGGGCGCGCCAGGGCGCGTGGCCCGCGGCGAACGCGCCGCCGGAGCCGGCACGCGGCCCGCAAGCATCACTGAACGCCGGTGAAGCGCTCCGGAAACCCGGCGCAATTCAATGCAGGAGCGGAAGATGGTCCGAAGCGGGCGCGCAAAACGTTGCCGGTGCGAAGAGTTGCCGCCCACCTCTCGCGCAATGCGCCACATCGGGGCGCGAAGCTTCGAGCACCAGGTGAAGAACGAGTCGCCGGCGGCCGGCAGCAAGGAATTCCAGTTCGTTGAGGCCGAACCTCTCGAATGCCGTCTCAGGGCTCCCCGACCCGCCCTCCCTCGGGTGCCAGACGCACCAGTCCTCCCACGAACCGGACGTCCGGAGCGGAGCCGGGATCGATCGCTCCCAGTTCGTCGCCGAGCCGGTCCACCGCGCCCCGGAGGTACGTTTCGAGCGCGGCTCGGCCGGCCGAGCCGGGCTCGACGGCACCTGACGGAAGGCGCGCCAGCAGCGCATCGACCGCCTCGTCCCGCACCGACGTCCGAAGACGCCCCTGCGCGATCGCGCGGCGCACGAACTCGGCGATGTCCCGGCCGGAGACGGGCGCGAAGCGGAGGCTGCCCCGGACCACTCCCTGCACGACGGCCGTGCGCAGCAGGTCGCCCGCCGTGACCTCGGCCCACGACGACGGCAGCAATCCCGAGAGGTCGATCTCCCGGGTGAAGCGCTCCGGAAGTCCCAGGCCGTCGACGAGCAGGCGTCCGAGAGCGTCGATCGTGTCCAGCGCGCGGCGCGAAGCGTCCACCTCGGCCAGCGACGCGTACGGCTCGAACCGCGGCCGCCCCTCCTCGTCGAGGCCGGCGAAGCGCTGCGGCCGGGGACGACGGCACGCCTCCAACTCGCGCCGCAGTTCGGGATCGAGCAGTCCGGCCGCCTCGGGGATGCGGGCCAGCCACCCGTCCCGACGCAGGGCGGCGACCCGCCGCGGCAGCTCCGCCAGGAGCGTCTGGCCCTTCCGGAACAGATCCACCGCCGTCCGTTCGAGCAGCAGAGCGGCGCCGAGGGCGACGTCCCCGCGGGAGAGGTGTTCGAGCGCCAGGGCGACGGTGCGGCCGGCGCGCCGCAGCGCGATTTCGCGGTCCTCGGGGCGACCCGGGTCGAGCCGCTCGGCCGACAGCACCAGCTTGGAGAGCCGTTCGAGCGCATCGCGGAAGGCCAGGCGCTCCCGGTCGTCGAGTCGGTCGGCGCACCGGGCGAGGAACCCGGCGCTTCTCGGGACCTCCGGCGGCGCCAGGACCAGCGCCTCGCCGCCGGGCACGGGCTCCGCCGAGCGCCGCGTTCCCACGACGGTCACGGGAACGAGCCGCTCGGGTTCCACCGGCAGGAAGATCTCCGCGGCCTGCTCCGGCGGCGGGAAGCCATGCTCGATCAACCGCCGCTCCCGCATCCCGAACGCCTCGTGCTCGACTTCCGACTCCAGGATCCAGATCAGCGTCTGGCAGAGCCAGAGGTACAGCTCCTGGTGCTCCTCGAACAGCAGCGTCAGGACCCAGCGCAGGAATCCCTCGTGCCGCGGCGCGCGCGGCCAGATCGTGAACAGCCCGTCGAGCGAGAACGGGGGGCCGAGGTCCAGTTCGTCGAGCTTGCCCGGGCGGGGGACGTCGTCCGCGGTGACGACGGCGAGGCGGGAGAACAGCGTCTGGACGGAGGCGTCGTCGGCGCCGCGCAGCCAGCGCAGGACGACGCGGTCGCCGGCGGCGCGCAGCACCTCCAGCGTCTCCAGGCTGCGGTCGAGGTCCAGTTCGTCTCCGCTCCAGGAGGTGACGTCGTGCAGGTGGACGAGCTGCTCGTCGGAGGCGTGGACCAGCAGGATGTCGCCGTCCTGCAGACCGACCTCGAGCAGCGTGGAAGCGAAGGCGTCCGGCGGAATGGCCGGCACCAGCAACGCCACGTCGGGCTGTTCGACGAGCGCGTCGAGCCGTTCCCGGGGAGGGCGGGCCAGGATCGCCTCCAGTCGGACGCGCTGCGCCGGCTCGAGCGCCGCGGCGGGGGAATCGTCGAGCGGCAGCGGGGGGCGGCGTGGGGTGGGGGTCAAGGCGAGACGACGGCCGCCGATGTTCGCCTCGGCCTCGGCCACCCGCTCGCAGCGCACCTCCCCCGGCGCCGGCGGCGCGGCGGGACGGCGGCGCTCCGCGGACCGCGACGATCGACGGCGCACGGGAACGGCCCGCGAGCGGGCGGGAGAACGACGCGGGCGACGTCCCTCGCCGGCCATCCGGAACCTCCGTGTCGTACGGCCGCCGCCGGCCGCCGGGTCAGTGATTGCGGCGCTCGTCCTCGTCGGCGTCGGAACCGTCCGCCGGGTCGCCGGCGACGGCCGGGAACTCGGCCTCCTCCTCGTCCAGCGGCTCGGCATCCGCCGCCGCGGCTTCCGGGTCGCGACGCGGCGGGTCGCCGGCCACCTCGAGCGCGTAGTGCGCCAGGTCGCCGATGCCGTCGAGGATCCAGTGCAGGTCCGAGTCGCCCTGGTGGCGTTCGAGCGCGACGTCGGCGATGCACTCGATCTGGCTCAGCGCCCGCAGGGCGGTGTCGAGTCGTTTCTGGAGTTGGCGACGTGAAGTCATCCGAACCTCTGCTCCCCTTCCCGAGGAGCCGCATTTTAGCTCATCCTTTCGAACCGGATCAACGCCCGCCGAACACCTCCGGGTGACGGTCCGGGGCCGCGCGGCTTTCGGCGCCTGGCGCCGTGACGCAGGCCGAGGCCGTTCAACCCCCGGCGGCCCTGGCGACGCCGGCGCGAAGACGCGCCAGAGCGCGCTCGCGGCCCAGCACGGCCAGGACCACATCGATCGGAGGGGAGACGGCGGTGCCGAGGAGTGCGACGCGGGCCGGCTGGGCCACCTTGCCGAGCTTGAGCCCTCGTTCGGCGGCCAGCCCGTCGAGCGCCGCCAGCACCGCCGGGCGGTCGAACGACGGCAGCGCCTCGAGCCGCTGGACCAGGGCCTGCAACATGTCGGCCGCCTCCCCCTGCAGATGCTTGCGCACGGCCGCCTCGTCCCAGACCACCTCCTCGGCCAGCAGCGGCCGGGCCCCCTCGGCCATCTCGACCAGCGTCCGGGAGCGCTCCCGCAGGCCGTCCACGAGCAGGCCGAGCCGCGGATCGGCCGGGTCCAGGACGACGCCGTCGCGGCGGGCGAGCGTCTCGCGAAGCAGTTCCGCCAGCCGTTCGCGGGACGCCAGCTTGATGTGCTCGGCATTGTACTTGTTGCGCAGCTTCTCGAAGTCGAACACCGCCGGGGCGTTGCTGACCGCGTCCAGGTCGAACAGCTCGATCAGCCGCGGCAGCGGAAACACCTCCTCGTCGCCGTGCGACCAGCCGCAGCGGACGAGCGCGTTGACCAGCGCCTCCGGCAGGTAGCCCTCGTCCCGGTACTGCAGCACCGACACCGCGCCGTGGCGCTTGGAGAGCTTGGTGCGGTCGGGGCCCAGGATCAGCGACTGGTGGGCGAAGGCGGGCGGCTCCCAGCCGAAGGCGCGGTAGATGTGGAGCTGCCGGAAGGTGTTGGACAGGTGGTCGGCGCCGCGGAGCACGAGCGTGATGTCCATCTCGTGGTCGTCGACCACCACGGTGAAGTTGTAGGTCGGCGTGCCGTCGGCGCGCAGCAGCACGAGGTCGTCGAGCTCCTCGTTCGGCGTGACGACGCGGCCCTGGATGCGGTCCTCCAGGACCGTCTCGCCGGTGTCGGGCATGCGGAACCGGATCACCGGATCGACGCCCGCCCGCGGCTCCCGGCGCTCGCGACACCGGCCGTCGTACTTCGGATTGCGCTTCTCGGCCAGCGCCTGCTGCCGGCGCTGCTCCAGTTCCTCGGGGGTGCAGTAGCACCGGTACGCCGCCCCGCTCGCCACCAACTCCTCCGCCCGCCGCCGGTACAGGTCGAACCGCTCGCTCTGCAGGAACGGCCCCTCGTCCCAGTCCAGCCCGAGCCAGCGCATCGCCTCGTAGATCACCTGCACCGCCGCCTGCGTCGAACGCTCGCGGTCCGTGTCCTCGATGCGCAGCACGAACGCCCCGCCGTGATGGCGCGCGTAGAGCCAGTTGTAGATCGCCGTCCGGGCGTTCCCCAGGTGCATGTAGCCGGTGGGGGACGGCGCGAAACGCACACGGACCTTCGGCTGGGTCATCGGGTCTTCCTTCCACGGAGCGGATGGCGAGGCCGTCCGGCGGCCGGTCGAATGCTCAGTAGCAGACGCAGGCGCCCGAGGCGTCGCAGTAGCCGAACGAGTGGCCCGCGGCCCGGCAGGCGTCGTAGCAGGCGGTCAGGTCGCAACTGCCGCCGATGTCCAGCACGGCGTCGTACCCCGAGGCGTCCCATCCCTCGGGAAGCTCGAAGCCGTCCGGCAGGATGATCCCCTCCGGGAGGCCGAAGTCCGGCAGGCCGAAGTCCGGCAGACCGAAGTCCAGCCCGAAGTCGGGCAATCCGAAGTCCGGAAGCAGGCCGTCGAGCGGCACGTCGAAGGACGCGTCGGGACGGGGCGTGTCCCGCGGACCGCCGTCGCTGGGCTCGCCCGAGCACTCGCACGTGTCGCCCACGCAGTTGCCCTCGCCGTACCCCGACAGCATGCAGCTGATCGAACACATCGAGGGGTCGCAGCCGCCGGAGCCGTCGCCCGTCGTACCCTCGCCGCCGCCCCCTTCGTCGCGTCCCCCGTCCTCTCGGCCGGTCTCGCGCCCGTCGCCGCCGCCGTCCTCGCCCGGCGGAGCATCCTCGGCGGGCACGTCCGTTCCACCCTCGTCCGGCGGCACGTCGGGACGGACGTCCGGGACGAACGTGTCGCCCGTGTCGCCCGTCTCCCCGGCGGTTTCGCCGCCGTCGTTCGACGAGGAGTCGCCGCAACCGGCCAGCACCAGGAGCAGCACGCCCGCCATCGCCATACACAGACGTCCGAAGTTCGAGCGCATGGCCAACCTCCGTGGACGACCCCCTTCGCCTCGGTGTCCCCCGGCGGGCCGTCCGGACCCCCGCAATCTGCCACGTCTGCGGAGGCGCCGCAAGCCCGCCGGCTTGCTCCCCTGTTGACCTGCCCCCCGCCTTGGAAGGATAGTCCCCTTCTGGCGACGGGTCCGGGGGGGGACGTGTGGGGCATTCGACAGGCATGAGCGCCGCCTTCCCGGTTCGCAAGTTCGCTTCCCTGCGGGTCACGGCTCCGTGGGCGATGGTGCTGGCCCTCGCGCTGACGATCGTGGGGGCGGTCGACCTGCTGCTTCCGCCGCTGCATCTCGAGGCCGGCGAGCCGGCGCCGATCCAGGCCCGCCGCGCGCCCCGGATCGTTCCTCCGCCGCTCGCCGAGCGGGTCGAGGACCGTTCGGACCTCGACGCCTGGCGCGGCGAGCCGGTCAACCCGGTGGCGCATGCCGACCTGCTGGCGCGCCAGGCCGATCGTCTGGAACGGCTGCCCGGATGGCTGGCCGGGAACTTCGTGCTGTTCGCCGCGGCGCTGGTCGCGCTGTCGTGGTACCTGCGGCGCTTCGGTCGCGGCCTCGTGCGCTACGTCCGCACGCATTTCCTCGTCTTCGCGGTCCTGTTCCTGTGGTTGGGGTTGTTCAAGATCTTCCTGTTGTTCACGTCGTTCTCCCCCTACTGGTTCCCGCTGGCGGTGCCGAGCCTGGTCTTCGGGCACCATCTGGGTCGCAGGGCCGGCATCACGCTCACGCTGTTCATCGCCCTCTGCGCGGCGTCGTTCCTCGAGTTCGACGTGGCACTGATGGCGGTCGTGGTCTTCCAGGGTCTGCTGGTGGGGGCGATGGTGGAGGCGCGCAAGCGCCGCCGCGTGAGCCGGCTCGCCATGGTCGGCGCCCTGGCGGGTCTGCTCTCGGCGCTGGTGATGGCCGCCGCGATGTTCGCCGGGGCCCGGGCCGAACTGGCCGAGTCGTACCTCTACGTCGTGCAGGCCAACCCGCTCGCCGGCGCCGTCGGCGGCGGCGTCCTGGCCGGACTGCTCGCCTGGTGGTTCGCCGTCCCGACCGGCATCGCGCTTGGCGTCCCCTCCCGCGGGAAGCTGATCGACCTCCAGGATGTGGAGCATCCGCTGCTGCGGCACATCCGCGAGCGGGCCCCGGGCTCGTGGGAGCACAGCCGCGCGATGGCGAACCTGGCGGAGGCCGCCGCGGCCCACATCGGCGCGGACGGACTGCTGGTCCGCGTCGGCGCCTACTACCACGACTACGGCAAGACGATTCACCCCGAGTTCTTCATCGAGAACATCCTGTCCGAACCGGGCAAGGAGCAGCCCAATCCCCACAAGAACCTCGACCCGAAGGACTCCGCCGACCGCATCATCGAGCACGTCTCGGTGGGCGTCGCCCGCCTGCGGCAGCAGAAGCTCCCGGAGGCGGTCGTGGAGTTCGCGTACACGCACCACGGCACGAGCGTGATCGAGTTCTTCTGGGGCAAGTGCCAGGAGGCCGGCAATCCGCACGGCTACGCCCGCGAGGACTTCACCTACCCCGGCCTGCGACCCCAGACCCGCGAGACCGGAATCCTGATGATCGTCGATGCCGTCGAGGCGGCGTCGCGCACCGTGCAGCCGCCGACGCGCGAGAAGTTCCGCAACGTCGTGGAGCACATCGTCCTCTCCAAGCTCACGCAGGGACAGCTCGACGACTCCGACCTCTCCCTGGAAGACATCCACAAGGTGATCGACAACCTGGTCGATTCGCTGGTCCACGGGCGCCACGAACGGGTCAAGTATCCGTGGCAGAAGGGCGAGCAGACCGTTCCGCCGCCGGCGCCCCAGGCCGCGGCCGCACCGGCTGCATCTCCGGAAGCGCCCCGGCCCGCGCGGCCGGCGGAACCGATCGCTCCGCCCCAACCGGCGGCGGCGCCTGCCCCGGCCGCGGCGACGACCGGACCGCAGCCGGCCCCGAGCGCGTCCGACACGCCGACCAAGCCCGCACTCCGGTCGGTGCCGCCG
>JAAZOP010000139.1 GCA_012797735.1 Myxococcales bacterium | reverse complement strand
GCGGCCGGTGCGGCCCTCCTGGCCCCGCTCGGGCCCGCTCTCGGCTGCCGCTCCCCGCGGATCGCCCCCGGCAATGCCGACGCCGCCGGACGGGAGGAGACGCCCGGTCTGCGCGGCGTCCGCCGCCTCCCCCTGCTCGAGGTGGGCGGCGAGCCGTACGCGGTCGGCGTGGCGATCGGCAAGCGCTTCGCGCGGGAGTTCCGCACCTTCTTCGCCCGCCGGCGGGAATGGTTCGACGAGCTGGCGCGGTTCGCGGAGAACGAGGGCCGCCCGGCCTTCGAGGCGATGTACGAGGCGGCGCGGCGGCACCTGCCGGAGCCGGTCGAGGAGTTGCGGGGGCTGGCCGACGGGTCGGGTCTCCCGCTCCGCGAACTCCAGGTCCTCAACGCCCGCAGCGAACTCGAGGCGGCCCAGAGCACGCCGCTCGACCGCGCCGGCTGCTCGACGATCGTCGCCGCCGGCGGCGACGGGCTGTTGTTGGCCCACAACGAGGACGGCGACTCGGCGAACGAGGGGCTGATGTACCTGGCGCAGGTGCGGCCGCGCAGCGGCGTCGCCTTCCTCGCCGTCGGCTATCCTGGCATCGTGCTCGGCAACGCCCCCGCGATCAACGACCGCGGGCTCGCGATGATCACCAACTTCATCGGCACCCTGGCGTGGCGCCCCGGCATCCCCCGCTACCTGCTCGACCGCTGGGCCCTCGAAGCGCGATCGATCGACGATGCGCTCACCCGCGTGCTGCACCCCGAACGGGCCTACGCCTTCCACCACGTGCTCGCCGCGATGGAGCACGGACGGCCCCGCGCGGTGGCCGTGGAGGCGACCCCGGCGCGCTCGCAGGTGCGGGAGCTGCGCGGCGTGTACGTGCACACGAACCACCTGGTGCTGGACCAGCTGCGGGCCGAGCCGCAGATGGACGAGTACGTGGCGAAGTCGTCCCGGCCGCGCTACGAGACGCTCACCGCCGCGCTGGCCGGCGTGGCGGACCCGGGCATTCTGGAAGTCGAGGATCTGGCGACGCTGTTGTCCTCGCACGCCGGCCGCCCGTACTCGCCCTGCCGGCATCCCGAGGGCGAGGTGCGCGGCGCCACCCTGGCCTGCGCCGTCTTCGACATCCCGCGGCGGCGGCTGCGGCTGTACGCCGGCAACCCGTGCCGGGGCGACTGGGCCGAGTACCTCGCGCCGGAGGCCGAGGCGTTCGCATGAGCGGCGCGGCCGTCGGTTCCGCCCGGCCCGCCGCCGCCGGTCGTCGCGCCGCCGTCCGGCGGTTGTCCTGCCTGATCACCCTGGCCTGGGGCTGCGGAGACGGAGCCGCGGGTCCCGACTCCGAGGCCTTCTTCGAGGCGTTCGAGGAGGCCGGGGGCGACGAGGCGACCTCGCCGGACACCGGGCCGGATGGGGCGGAAGGGACGGGCGACGGCGCGACGGACGACGGCGCGACGGGTGACGGGGCCGCGGATGCCGTCGAGCCCGACCCGACCTGCACGACGAACGGGTGCCTGCGCGAGGTGGAGGAGATCGGCCGGTACTCCAAGGCGCTGGTCGAGGCGTGGCTCGCGCCCGGCGTGACGATCGACAACGGCTACGCCGTCTACTCGTTCCGCTACTGGACCGACGGCGCGGAGTGCCTCGGGACCGCGACCATCCCGTGGGGCGTGGAGCCGCCGCCCGGCGGCTGGCACGTGGTGTCGAACGAGCACGGGACGTCGGGCGTCGCGGATGCGTGCGCGGTGACCGGCACGGTGGCCGGGGCGGGGCTCGCCGGTCTGTTCGGCGCCCACGGGATGATCGGCATCGCCCCGGACTACCCGGGGCTGGGCACCGCCGGGACCCATCCGTACCTCGTCGCGCGCAGCGAGGGCCGCTCGGCGCTCGACGCCCTGCGCGCCGCCGACCGGCTGGCCGCCCATCTGGGCGTCCCGACGAGCGGGCGGCACGCGGTCGTCGGGTTGAGTCAGGGCGGCCACGCGGTGCTGTCGGCGGCGGCCGAGCATGCCGCGTACGCGCCCGAGGTGGAGATTCGCGCGTTCGCCGCCTCCGGGCCCGCCTCGGTGTGGGAGGAACAGTGGCGGACCGGCGCGAGGGTCGACGGACCGCACCTGGTGTTCCACGCGCTGCTGGTCTGGGCCTGGTCGGCGCACTACGGCTGGCGCGGGCCGACGCCGTGGGCTGCCGGGCTGGCGGACCGCGTGGACGACGTGATGGAGTCGCGGTGCCTCGTCTCGGCGACGGGCGGCGAGACGTTGTTCGATGCGCTGGGCGAGAGCGCGGCGGGGATCTTCGCGCCGGCGTTCCTGGCCGAGTACTCGACGGGGGCCTGGGACGTCTACGCCCCGTTCCACGACTGGTTCGGGCGGAATCGCGTGGCGCCGTTCGAACAGACGGCGCCGTTGCGGATCTACCAGGGCGACGCGGACGATACGGTGCTCGAGCCGCACACGCGGGCGATGGTCGAGGCGTTGCGGGCGGGTGGGGTCGAGGTGGAGTACGAGGTGGTGCCGGGGGGCGGGCACACCGGCGTCGCGTTCGGTTTCCTGGCGTATCCGGAGTTGCGGACGGAGGAATCGATCGCCTGGATCCGCGAACACCTCGAGGCGCCCTAGCTCCCGAGCCCGGTCGCGTCGAACAGCCACCAGAGGCCGGCGGCGACGAGGCCGGAACAGGGGATCGTGAGCACCCAGGCCCAGACGATCCGGCCGGCGACGCCCCAGCGGACGGCGGAGGCGCGAACGGTGGCGCCGACGCCGCAGATCGAACCCGTGATCGTGTGGGTGGTGCTGACGGGGATGCCGGCGGCGGTGGCGGCGAGGATCGAGGCCGCGGCGGCGGTTTCCGCGCAGAAGCCGCCGACCGGCTTGAGGGCGGTGAGGCGCATGCCCATCGTGCGGATGACCCTCCAGCCGCCGGCCAGGGTGCCGAGGGCGATCGCGGTGTAGGAGGCGAAGACGACCCAGGTCGGGACGTAGAAGGTGTCGCCGAGGTAGCCCGAGGCGAAGAGCAGGGCGGCGATGATGCCCATCGTCTTCTGGGCGTCGTTGGCGCCGTGGCTCAGGCTGAAAGCGGCCGAGGAGACGAGTTGGCCGATGCGGAACAGCCGGTCGACGCGGCCGGGGGTGGCGCGCCGGAAGAGCCAGAGCACGCCGATCATGAGCAGGAAGCCGAGCACCAGCCCGATCAGGGGCGAGAGGACGATGAACACGGCGATCCGGAACAGGCCGGATCCGTTGAGCGCGCAGGTGCCGGCCTTGACGAGCGCGGCGCCGGCCAGGCCGCCGATCAGCGCGTGCGAGACGCTGATCGGCAGGCCGAAGTGCGTGCAGGCGTAGGACCAGAGGATGGCGCCGACGAGCGCGGCGAGCACGACCCAGCGGGTGACGACCGCCGGATCGACCACGCCCTTGCCGATCGTCTTCGCCACGGCGACGCCGAACAGGAACGCGGCGGCGAAGTTGAAGAAGGCGGCCCAGGCCACCGCCAGTCCGGGCGGCAGCACGCGCGTGCCGACGACGGTGGCGATCGAATTCGCCGCGTCGTTCATCCCGTTGACGAAGTCGAACAGCAGGGCCAGCGCGACGCCGACGATCACGACGGTCAGCATCTCAACCCTCCTTGCCGCCGGCTTCCGGCCGGTGTCCGCCGTGCCGGATGTCCTGCCCGCCGACCATGAACACGACCATCTCCGCCAGGTTGCAGGCGTGGTCGCCGACCCGTTCGAGGTACTTGGCGACCGACTGCACGCGGGTGGCGCGGTAGATGTTGCGCGGATCCTCCATCATGTAGGTCAGCAGCTCGCGGAAGATCTGCGCGTAGTAGGCGTCCACCGTGGCGTCGCGGTCGATCACCGCCCGCGCCCGGGCCGCGTCCCCCGCGACGAACGCGTCCAGCGCCTCGCGCACCATCGTCCGGGCGGCCTCGGCCATCCGCGGCAGGTCGACGTACGGTTTGAGCGCCGGCTCCTCGTTCAGCTCCAGGGCCCGCTCGCAGACGTTCACGGCCAGATCGCCGATGCGTTCGAGGTCGGTGACCAGCTTGAGGGCGAGGGTGATGAAGCGTAGGTCGGAGGCGACGGGTTGGCGGCGGGCGAGGATGCGGAGGCACAGGCCGTCGGTCTCCACCTCGAGGCGGTCGATCTCGCGGTCGCCCGCGATCGTGGCGCGGGCCATCGCGCTGTCGCGCTCGACGACCGAGCGGATGGCGGCGGCGATCGCCGCCTCGACCTTCGCCCCGAGAAGCAGGATCCGCTCGCGCAGCCGCTCCAGTTCCGCCTCGTACTCGCGATCGGTATGTCGTGCGCCCATCGCGCCCTGCTCCCTCAGCCGAAGCGGCCGGTGATGTAGTCCTCGGTGCGCCGGCGGCTCGGCCGGGTGAACAGCACGTCCGTCCGGTCGTACTCGACCAGCTCGCCGAGGTGGAAGAACGCGGTGTAGTCGGCGACGCGCGCCGCCTGCTGCATGTTGTGGGTGACGATGACGATCGTGTAGCGCTCGCGCAGCTCGTGGATCAGCTCCTCGATGCGGGCCGTGGCCGTCGGGTCCAGCGCCGAGCACGGTTCGTCCATCAGCAGGACCTCGGGCTCGAGGGCCAGGGCGCGGGCGATGCACAGCCGCTGCTGCTGGCCGCCGGACAGCCCCGAGCCGGACCGATCCAGCACGTCCTTGACCTCGTCCCACAGCGCCGCCTGCCGCAGCGCGCGCTCGGCGAGGCCCGCCGGGTCGGCGACCCGTTCGCCGCCGAGCCGCAGGCCGGCGAGGACGTTGTCGCGGATCGACATCGTCGGGAACGGATTCGGCTTCTGGAACACCATGCCGACGCGGCGTCGCAGGCGCACCGGGTTGACGCCCGGGGCGTAGATCTCCTGGCCGTCGAGGAGCACGCTGCCGGACACGCGGGCGCCGGGGACCACCTCGTGCATCCGGTTCAGGCAGCGCACGAAGGTCGACTTGCCGCAGCCGGACGGACCGATGATCGCGGTGACACGGCGTTCGAGCACCGGCAGGGTGATCCCCCGGAGCGCCTCGCTGGCCCCGAACCAGGCACGCAGGTCCCGGGCGGTCATCTTCTCGGCGGGACGGGTCGCGGCGTCGTCGGGGGCAAGCGCGGCGGAGCGACCCGCGGCGCTCGCCGTCGGGCGGGGTCCGCCGCCCGGCAAAGGAGTCGTCGGCGGCGATGGGGCGAGGTCCGTATCCATGCGTGCCGTTCCTTTCCGCCCCCGGGACGCTCACCAGTAGATGCGCCGCTGCAGGCGGGCGCGAAGCCAGATCGCGACGCCGTTGAGCAGCAGCATCAGCGCGACCAGCACGATGATGCCGGCCGCGGCGTTGACGTGGAACCCCGCTTGCGGCCGGGAGACCCAGTTGAAGATCTGGATCGGCAGCGCGGTGAACTCGCTGTGCACCGAGTCGGGGAGGAAAGCGACGTACGTCAACGCGCCGATCGTGATCAGCGGGGCGGTCTCGCCGATCGCGCGGGCCAGCGAGAGGATCACGCCGGTCAGCACGCCGGGCAGGCACATCGGCAGGACGACGCCGCGCAGCGTGCGCCACTTGTCGGCGCCGAGGGCATAGGACGCCTCGCGCAGCGACGGCGGCACCGTGCGCAGGGCCTCGCGCGACGCCATGATCACCATCGGCAGCAGCAGCAGCGCCAGGGTGCAGGCGCCGGCGAGCAGGCTGCGACCCATGCCGAGCACGCGGGCGAAGACCTCGAGGCCGAGCAGACCGTAGAGGATCGAGGGCACACCGGCCAGCGTGCCGATGTTCAGCTCGATCAGGGCGGTGAGACGGCTCGGCCGCGCGTACTCCTCGAGATACAGGGCGGCGCCGAGACCGACCGGGATGGCGATCACGGCGGTGAGGCCCATCAGGCAGGTGGTGCCGACGAGCGCCGGGAGGATGCCGGCCGACTCCGGCTTGCGCGACGGGAACGAGGTCAGGAAGCTCCAGTCCAGCCGCGGCCAGGCATCGACCAGCGAGCTGCCGAACAGGAACAGCAGCAGCAGCAGGGGCAGGACGAGCGCGACGAGGCCGATCGCCGCGAAGGCGCGCTGCGGGGCCGACTCGGCCCGACGAATCGCCAGGTCGCGGGTGCGGGAGATGGGGAGGCTCACGTCCACCCTCCCTGGAGCATGCGCCGGCGGAGCCGGTGCGCGACGGCGTTGAGCAGCAGGGTCACCAGGAACAGGCACAGGCCGACGGCGAAGATCGTGCGGTACTCGAGCGTGCCGGTCGGGGTATCGCCGAGGCTGATCTGGACGATGTAGGCGGTCATCGTTTCGATCGGGACGCGCGGGTCGAGCGTCCATCGCGGCTGCTGGCCGGCGGCGATCGCCACGATCATCGTCTCGCCGATCGCCCGCGAGACGCCGAGGATCACCGACGCCGCGATGCCGGAGAAGGCGGAGGGGACCACCACCCGGAACACGGTGCGCAGCCGGCCGGCGCCCAGCGCGTAGGACGCCTCGCGCAGGCTCGCCGGCACCGCGTAGATGGCGTCCTCGCTCAGCGAGGCGATGACCGGCAGGATCATCACGCCCATCACGATGCCGGGGCCCAGCGCGTTGAACCCGGCCAGTTTCGGCACGACGTGCTGCAGTGCGGGCGTGACGTAGAGCAGCGCGAAGTACCCGTAGACCACGGTCGGGATCCCGGCCAGCACCTCCAGCGCCGGCTTGAGCACCCGCCGGACCCGCTCGGGCGCGAACTCCGCCACGTAGATCGCCGCCAGCAGCCCGAAGGGCAGGGCGACCAGCACGGCGATGACCGTCGTCAGGAGCGTGCCGGCCAGCAGCGGCGCGATCCCGAAGTGCTTGTCGTCGAACAGCGGCGTCCACTGTCCGTCGCCGAAGAAGTCGGCCAGCGACACCTCGGCGAAGAACCCGGCGCTCTCCCGCACCAGCACCCCCACGATGCCGAGCGTCGTGACGATCGACACCAACGCGCAGGCGAGCAGGAAGATCCGCACGAGGCGTTCGGAGCGGGCGCGGGGCCGCAGCAGGTCGGCGGGATCGGCGGCGCGGGGCGGAGGGGAAGAACGGGCCGCGCGGGGCGAGTCTCCCCCCGGAGCCGCCGCATCGGCCCCCGTGGCATCGGGGTGGCGCCGGGAAGACGTCATCGGGGCGCGGCGGCGGCCTCCCGTTCGAGCAACGCATCGATCGTCACGCCGACCTGCGAGCCCTTGCCGGCGAACATCGAACCCGTGCGCCGTTCCCGCACCCGCTGCAGCGCCAGCGGATAGGCCCGCTCCGGCAGCGGCACGTACCCGACCTCCGCGACCAGCGGCACCCCCTCCGTCAGGTAGTACTCGACGAACGCCGTCACCTCGGGCCGCTCGAGCGCCCGGGCCGCGGCGTAGACGAACAGCGGCCGCGACAACGGCTGGTAGGTGCCGTTGCGGATCGTCTCGAGCGACGCGGCGATCGGGCCGTCGCCGTTGTCGGGCTTGCCGTCGTCGACGGGCAGCAGCTTCAGCTTGTCGCGGTTCTCCTCGTAGTAGGCGAAGCCGAAGAACCCGAGCGCCAGCTCGTCGGTGGCGATGCCCTGGACCAGCACGTTGTCGTCCTCGCTCGAGGTGAAGTCCCCGCGGCTGGAGTGCTCCTTTCCCACCGTCGCCTCGGTGAAGTAGTCGTAGGTGCCGGAATCGACGCCGGGCCCGAAGAGGTGGATCTCGCGGTCCGGCCAGCCGGTCCGCACGTCGCTCCACCGCAGCACCTTCCCCTGCGCCTCGGGCGCCCACAGCCGGCCGAGCTCCTCGACCGTGATGTGCTGCGCCCAGTCGTTCTTCGGGTGGACGACGATCGCGATGCCGTCGTAGGCGACCGGCAGTTCGACGTACTCGACGCCGGCCTTCGCGCACGCCTCGACCTCGGCCGGCTGGATCGGCCGCGAGGCGTCGGAGAGGTCGGTTTCCCCCGCGCAGAACTTCTGGAAGCCGCCGCCGGTGCCCGAAATGCCGACGGTGACCTTCACCCCCGGATGGCTCTTCTGGAACTCCTCGGCGACGGCCTCCGTGATCGGGAAGACGGTGCTCGACCCGTCGGCCCGCACCATGCCGGTCGCGGACGACTTCCGGCAGCCGGGGGAGGCGGTCGAGACGACAGTCCCGAGAACGAACAGGGCGACGAAGCTTGCCGTGCTGGACATGCCTGGACTCCTTTCCTCGCCGCCGCGAGTTTTCCGGCGGCGTGTGACAACCGCGTGACGGACAGGCCACATCTCCGCGAACCTCGCGACCTCAGTACGAAACCTGCGCCGCCAGGATCACTTGGTTGTTCGGCGTCCGCTCGTCGTACTGGAAGCGCGAGTAGGAGAGCTGCAGCTTGGCTTCGTGCTTGTGGATGAACCAGTTCAGCCCGGCGTCGATCTGCCACAGTTCGTCGGACGTTCCGGTGCCTTCCTGGTCCATGTCGGGGTCGAAGTAGCCGACGCGGGCGCACGGCTGGAGGAGGTCGGCGATCGTGTAGGCGACCGCGGCGTAGAACCCGTGGCCGTGGACGGCGGCGCCGGCGGCGTTCACGTCGCGGGCGTAGATGTACTCGCCCTGAAACAGGAATCCGGCGTCGTCGAACCGCAGGTCGCCCTCGTAGCGGTCCTTCGTCCCGGGCTGGTCGCGGTCGCCGATCGCCAGGTAGGCGACGCCGGCGATCGTCAGCCCGTCGAAGGGGTAGCCTTCGAGCCGCAGGGCGAGATCCTTGGTGTTGTCCGTGTCCGTGCGGGCGGGAGTCTGCGCGGAGCGCGCGGATCGATTTCGCGGCGTTGCGGCAACGTCTTCGGGACGCCGGTGAACTTCTCGTGACGCCGGTGAGCTTCCCCTGACGCCGGTGCCGCCGGAGTCGCCGTGGTCCGCCCGGTTCGGCGATTCCGCGGCGGCGGAACGGCCTCAGGCGCGGGGCAGCGTGCAGTGGAACGTCGCCCCCCGGCCCGGCTCGCTGTCGACCCCGACCGTGCCGCCCATCGCCTCGACGAGATGCTTGACGATCGACAGGCCGAGACCAGTGCCGCCGAGCTCGCGGGAGCGGCCGGTGTCGACGCGGTAGAAGCGCTCGAACAACCGCGGCAGGTGTTGCGGCTCGATGCCCGGACCGGTGTCCGCGACGGCGACGCGCAGACGGTCGCCCTCGACGGCGGCCCGCACGGTCACCTCGGCGCCGGGCGGGCAGTACTTGACCGCGTTGTCGACCAGGTTCGAGAGGATCTGCTCCAGCGCGCGGCGGTCGGCGCGGAGCGCCGGCAGGCCGGCGGGCAGGTCGTCCCGCAGGCGGATTCGCCGCGCCTCGGCCCGATCGCGATGCAGGCCGAGCACGTGCTGGACGACGGGGGCGAGGTCGAGCGGTTCGAGGTTCGGGTGGTACTCGCGGGACTCGATGCGCGACAGGTCGAGCAGATCCTCGACGAGCCGCTGGAGCCGTTCGGCGTTGCGTTCGATGATCTCGGCGAACCGCCCGGCGGCGACCGGGTCGCGTTCCAGCGCCCCGCGCAGCGTCTCCGCGGCGGAACGTACGGCGGTCACCGGCGTCCGCAGCTCGTGCGAGACGTTCGCCACGAAGTCCCTGCGGACCGTCTCGAGACGCCGCAGGTCGGTGACATCGACGAACACGGCCAGGAGTCCGTCGTCGGCGCCGCCGACGCGGGCGGCGTGGACCAGGAAGCGGCGCGGCCGGAGCCCCTCGATTTCGATCTCGCCGGCCGTGGGGGTCGGCGACCGGCGGGCGCTCTCCAGCAGCTCGCGCAGTTCCGCGTGACGGACCGCCTCGAGCAGCAGCTTGCCGGCGACGTCGGCGTCGAGCAGCAGGCTGTCGCGGAGCGCCGGGTTGACGAGAACGATCCGGCCCTCGGCGTCGAGCAGCAGGACCCCTTCGGTCATGCCCTGGAGCACCCCCTGCAACAGATCGCGCTCGGAGCGCAGCCGCGTCAGCGTGTTCTCGAGAGTTTCGGCGAGATGGTCGAGGGCGCGCGCCAGCTCGCCTACCTCGTCCCGCGCCGCGCTGCGCACCCGCACCGTCAGGTCGCCGGCCGCCAACCGGCGCGCCGCCGCCGTGGCGTGGCGGACGTTGCGACCGGCCCAGTGGGCGGCGAGCCAGGAGAGCCCGACGGCCACGGCGAG
>JAAZOP010000138.1 GCA_012797735.1 Myxococcales bacterium | reverse complement strand
GCCCTGCGCGCGCCCGCCGCGCTGCGGTCCCGACCCGCCGTCCCTGCGCGCGCCGCCGTGCCGCGCGCTCCATCCGCCGCCGCTCCCTCGCGCGGCGGACGATGTAAGACCTTGTGGTACTCCGAAAATTTGGAGCCTGCGGCGCGGCGTGAGATGGTCGGCCCCGGCACGCTCGGGACGAAGTCGACCTTGCATGGGAGAGCGTCGCGAGAGTCGCCGGGGCGGGACGGACGGAGGAAGGGCGGGATGGCGACGAAGCGGGACGCGAGCGAGATTCTCGTCGGGCTCGACATCGGCACGACGAAGGTCGCGGCGGTGGTCGGCGAGGTGACCGCCGAGGGGGTCGAGGTGATCGGCGTCGGACAGCAGCTCTGCCGGGGAGCGCGGCGGGGCCTGGCGCTGAACATCGAACAGACCGCCGCCTCGATTCGCGACACGATCCGCGAGGCGGAGCAGATGGCCGGATGCCAGATCGGCGTCGTCCACGTCGGCATCTCCGGCTCCCACATCCAGGGGCTCGACATGAGCGGCCTGGTGGCGGTCAAGGGCGGGGAGATCACCGCGGAGGACGTGGCGCGGGTCAAGGAGAACGCGCGGGCGATCGCGCTGCCCAAGGATCGCGAGATCCTCCACGTGCTGCCGCAGGAGTACATCGTCGACGGCCAGGACGGGATCCACGAACCGATCGGGATCAGCGGGGTGCGGCTGGAGGCGAAGGTCCACATCATCACCGCCGCCGCGCTGCAGATCCAGAACATCCTCAAGTGCTGCCGGCTGTGCGACCTGCAGGTCGACAGCCTGACGCTGGAGCACTTGGCGGCGGCCGAGGCGGTGCTGCAGGAGGGGGAGAAGGAGTTGGGCGTCGCCCTGATCGATGTCGGCGGCACGCTCACGAACCTGGCGGTCTACGTGAACGGAACGCTGCGGCACACCGCGGTGATCGCGATGGGCGGCGCCCACGTGACCAACGACATCCGACACGGGCTGCGCACGATGGAGGCCGAGGCGGAACGGATCAAGAAGTCGCACGCCTGCGCCCTGGGCTCCCTGGTGGATCCGGAAGAGACGATCCTCGTGCCGCGCGTCGGGCCCCGCAAGCCCGAGACCGTGCCGCGCTCGGCCCTCTCCGCGATCGTCACGCCGCGCGTCGAGGAAATCCTGTCGCACGTGCAGCAGACGCTCGACGCCAGCGGCTACGGCGACATGCTCGACGGCGGCATCGTCCTCACCGGCGGCGGCGCGCTGCTCAAGGGGTTCCCCGAGCTGGCGGAACAGGCGATGCAGACCATGGTCCGCGTCGGCACGCCGCTCGGGTTCGGCGGCATGGTCGACATGGTGCAGGATCCGTCGCACGCGGTCGCGGCCGGTCTGCTGCTCCTGGCGGCACGGCGGGCCGATCGGCCGTCGGAGGACCAGATGACGGTGCGGCCCGGGGAACGGGCCGGCAAGGGACGGCGGTTCTGGGACGTGGTCAAACAGTGGTTCTGAACCCGGCGTGGCGACGCCCGAAGACGCGGGCGGTCGAAGGAGGGTGGTGAGCGATGGCGGAGTTCGATCTGGATGTGAAGTACGATTGCCAGACGACGATCAAGGTCGTCGGTGTCGGCGGCGGCGGCTGCAACGCAGTGCGCACGATGATCAGCGACGGCGTGGAAGGCGCCGAGTTCCTCGTGATGAACACCGACATGCAGGCGCTCAACGACTCGCCCTGCGAACACCGCGTGCAACTCGGCGAACGCCTCACCCGCGGCCTGGGCGCCGGCGCCAACCCCGACATCGGTCGCAAGGCCGCCCTCGAAGACGTCAACCGCATCGCCGAGGTCGTCCAGGGCGTCGACATGGTGTTCATCACCGCCGGCATGGGCGGCGGCACCGGCACCGGCGCCGCCCCGATCGTCGCCCAGGCCGCCAAGGAGGCCGGCGCCCTCACCGTCGCCGTCGTCACCCGCCCCTTCGGCTTCGAAGGCCGCCGCCGCGCCCGCGCGGCCGAGGAAGGGCTGGCCAATCTCGCGCCGAACGTCGACGCCCTGATCGTCATCCCCAACGACAAACTCCTCGACCTCGACCCCAACCTCACCGCCGCCGACGCCTTCCGGCAGGCCGACAGCGTGCTGTCGACCTCCGTCCGCGGCATCACCGAAATCATCCAGGTCAGCGGCCGGATCAACGTCGACTTCGCCGACGTCCGCACGACCCTCTCCGGCGCCGGTCCGTGCGTCATGGGACAGGGCGAGGGTCGCGGCGAACGTCGCGCCGTCGAGGCGATGCAGGCCGCAATCTGCTCACCCTTCCTCGAGGAATCGAGCCTCCGCGGTGCCACCCGCGTGCTCGTCAACTTCATCGGCGGCAGCAACATGAAACTGTCCGAGATCCGCGAGGCGATGGAGTACCTCCGCGAACAGGTCCACGAAGACGCCGACGTGATCATGGGCCAGGTCGAACTGCCCGACCACGAAGACTCGCTCCGCGTCACCGTCATCGCCACCGGCTTCCGCCGCGAAGACGACCACGCCGTGATCGGCGCCCGCACCACCACCCAGACCCACGCCACCGTCCAGCCCCGGGCCTCCCAGTACCCCGTCTCCGGCGCCTACGAGATGCCCGCTCCGGCCCAGCGGCCCCGCGCGTCGTCCACCCCGCCCCCGCGCCGCTCCGCCGCCCAGGCCGCCGCCGACGCGCGCGCCTCCCAGATGCCTCTCATCCCCTCCGCCTCCATGGCCGAGGAGATCCTCGATATCCCCACCTACCTCCGCCGCCAACCCGAGTAGCAACGGCGTACCGCCGCGCGCCCCGGCGTTGCGCGGGCGCTCCACCACTGCTAGACCGTCGCCAGGGACCGCCGGGATGCGGCCGCGACGACGACGGAGCAGGATGACCATGACGGGATGCCGGACGCGATGCGACGGGACCGTTCCCCCCCTCCCCGCGACGCTGCGGAGCGAACCGCACGCCGCCCGCAGGCTCGCCCGGGACGATCCGCGCGGGCTCCGGGAACGACGCGGCGACCGCTCCGGCGGCGACGCGCGCTCTCCCGCCTCCCGCACGTCCGGACGGCCGTCCCCGGCCGAAGGCCGGCGAACCGGCCGGCCCGGCGACGAGCGGCCGCCGGACGGCCGCCGCGGAGGACTCCGCGCCCTCGCGCTCGCCGGCCTTGCGATGATCGCCGGCTGCGGAAACGACGACGGCGGCGGCGTCTCGTTCCGCGTCACCGAGCTGCGCCTGATCCGCTGCGCCGGCACGTACAATGGCTCGATCCTGCGCCTCGTCGCCGACAACGACGGGGACGCCGCCGTTGGCGTGCTGCGCATCGAAGTCGGCGCCGACCCGACCGCCGGGATCGGCGACGTCCGCGGCACCCTCGCCGCCGCCCCGGACCTGGCGCTCGCCCCCGGCGCCGAAACCGCGATCGTCTGCTCGGGCGGCCTTCCCGGCGCCTTCTCTCCGATCTGGGACCCGCCGACCGTCCCCGTCAACGTCGCGCTCGTCTACGGCGCTCCGGAGGCCGAACAACGCCTGTTCGTCCCCGCCGAGATCGTCATCGAGTACAACGCAGCGCCCTGCCCGAACGTCCCCGTCGAGCCCTGCCGCGCCGAGTAGCGGCGCGGAGCCCGGCGCCCCGCCGGCCCCGCCGCGAGACGCGCGGTCGGGTCCGGCCGCCGGGACGCAAGGGCTCAGGCCGGTCCTGCCGGAACGGCGGTGCCGCCGCACCCGGGACAGGCGAGCAGCTCGGGGTCGGACAGTTCGGTCCCGCAGCGACCGCAGCGCAGCGCCGGACCCGCCAGCGGCGCGCCGCACCGCGCGCAGAATCGATCGGAACGCTCGACCAGCGGCGCGGCGCACCCCGGGCAGACCAGGACGGCCGGCAGCACCGCGCCGCCGCACTTCGTGCAGTGCCGGTCGCCCGTTCCGGCCGTGCGACCGCAGCGGACGCACCGCACCCCGGTCGTCCCCGGGGCGGGCCCGGCCGCGGCGGCCACGAGGCTCGGACGGAACGGCGAGTTCCGCCGGCCCCAGCGGATGAAACGAACCGTGGCCCAGACCAGCCCCGCCGACAACGGCAGGAACAGGATCCGCGCGTCCTCGTGCAGGAGCGTGAAGTCCCACGCGCCGTGGACCAGCGCCGCCGCCAACAACGTCGCCGGCAACCGCCACGCCCGGGGCGGCCCCAGCCGCCGGGCGCCCAGGCCGTAACCCCAGAAGACCGCGAACATCACGTGCCCCGGCACCGCCAGCAGGCCGCGCAGCAGCAGCACCAGCGCCCCCGCGCCGGCCTCCCCCGCGCCCCCCACGTACAGCATGTTCTCGACCGAGGCGAAACCGAGGGCCGCGGCCGACGCGTAGATCACGCCGTCCAACGGCTCGTCGAACGCCCGATGCCGCGCCGCGTAGACCGCCGTCGCGCCGAACTTGCACAGCTCCTCGATCGGCCCGATCACCAGGAAGCACAGCGCCGCCGCCGTACCGAGCGGGATGCCGCCGCCGAACAACACCGCCCGCGTCAACTGCTCGTGGAAGGGGAACAACCCCTCCGCCGCGAACTCGAGCAGCACCGCCGGCCCGGCCGAGAGCCCGCCGAGCACGAACGTCAGCAGCACGACCTTCTTCGGCTCCGGCTCGTAGCGGTCCCGCGTGTAGAAGAACCAGAGCCACAGCAGCCCGGGAACCAGCGGCCCGAGCAGCGCGAGAACGATCATGCCTTGGCCTGCTGGGCGCGCAACCGCTCGCGCTTCCGTTGCTCGGCCTTCTGCTGCAACGTCTCACCCGCCGAGGCGCCGAGCGCGCAGAGAAGTCCCCAGCCGACCGCCACCCCTGCCAGCACGCCGGGACCGAGACTCGTGTTGCGGAACAGGTACGCCTCGAGAGCCCAGTTGATCCCGGCCGCGAGGAACCCGCCCAGCGCCGGCTCCTTCACCGTGAACGCGCTGGACAACCGCGCGGCGAACAGTCCGGTGAAGAAGTAGAACAACGTCCCGACCGCCAGCACGATCGTCGTCGCCACCGCCGGTGTCACCAAGTCCCAGAGGAGTCCCGGCACCACCAGCAGCCCCATCAGCGCCTGGAGCACCAGGACCACCGCCAGCGTCGCGAACAGCACGTTCACATGCCACTTGTCGCTCGCCGGCTGGTCCAGTTCGAACAGCGTCTCGCGCACGCCGCCGCCCGGCGGGATCTCCCTGCCGCATCCCTTGCAGTGGCTGGCCTGTGCCGGGTTCGCGGTCCCGCACTGCGGACAAAGATAGCTGTTCTCCATCGCGTCCCTCCGTCTTCCCGTTCGAGATCGAACCGCAGCATGACACAACGCGGGGGCCGTTGAAAACCGCCTTCCACCGGCTTGCCGTCGCCTCGCGCCGACACCCGCCCCGTCTTCCTGCTCCGCCTACCGGCCCCCCTCGGCGGGCTCGGGCTCCACGGTGAGATCGATCGCCCGGATCGCCTCCGCCAACTCCACCCGCATCTGCCCGGCCTGCGTGTTGATCTCGACGATCTGGGCCGTCAGCCGCTGGTACTCCGCCGTCTGCTCCTCGAGGTTGCGGGTCAGACGCTCCTTGAGCTCCTGCGAGGCGGGATTGTTGCCGAGCACCTGCAGGTCGGCCCGGATCTCCTGCATCAACTGCTGGATCTCCCGGCGCCGCTGCTCGAGCTGACCGCGCTGCTCCTCCATCTGCGCCAGCCGGTCGCTCGCCTCGATCGCCCGCCGCAACACCGGCCCCGCCACCGCGTCCACCGCCGGACCCTCCAGGTACGCCGCGATCGCCTGCCGCGCCAGCGGCGTCAGCAGCTCGACCTCCACCTTCGTCGGGCTCTTCTCCTGCACCTCCAGCTCGGTCGCCTCCCCCGCGGGCAGATCCAACGGCATCAACGCCGCCCCCTCGCCCGTCTCCTCCGTCCCCTCCGGACGCGTGGCGAGGTCCCATCCCGAGCGTCGTGCGTGGTGGATCCACAGCCGCAGGTCGCCGTCGCCCAGATTCCGCGCCTCGTACCGCGTCTTGAGCACGCTGAAACGCTGCACCGTCACCCGCCCGCGCACGATCTTCACCAGCCGCGCCTCCTCCGGCGTCTCCTCCCGGTCCACCGACACCACCACCGAACGCTCCAGCGCGTACGGAATCGACGTCGTCGCCCCGGGCGGCAACGGATCCAGAATCCCCTGCCCGAGGAACTGCCCGCGACCCAGGATCGCCATCGGCCCCCGCTCCAGCGACACCCCCACGTCGTTCGTGAACCGCACCACCCGGAACGGGTTCTGCCTCGAGTCCGGGACGCCGCCGTCCGGCTGGTACAACAGCGTGTCCTCCGCATCGATCGGGTCGTTGAAGATCGCGATCAGCGTCGAGGACTCGTCCGGCACCGACACGGGACCCTCGGCACGATACGTCGTGATTCCCCCCTCCTGGGCCCGCGCCGCGAGCAGCGCCAGGCTCTGGCTTGCGCCGCCCGTCGCCACCGCCGGGGGCGGCGGCGCGACCGGCGCGGTTTGCGGCAGCGGCATGGCGACGCTCTCCGGCGCTGCCGCGCGCATCGCCGCCCCCGGAGCGTAGCCGTCCGCCGTGAACTCGGCCTCGTCGTCGAACGCGTCGCCACCCCAGCCGGCCTGGCCCGCGCCTCCCGTGGCCGCCGAGGCGGGCATCGCCCTCCGCTGCCGGTCGCTCAACGACACCAGCGACGACACCGGCGCCTGCACCACCTCGCCGTAGTCCGTGACCACGGGCCGGTACGGGACGAACGGCGTCGCCAGGTCCGCGCGGAACGTCAGGGGCGCCCCCTCCGTCACCGCCAGCTCCACGTCCTTCCAGTCCTCCCCCGACAGGTTCTGCACCACCGCCCAACCCTGCAACAGCGACGCCCGCCCCCCCTCGCCGAGCACGATCCGGTACGTCGGCCGCCACACCGGCGCCTCCACCACGTAGGCCACCGTCACCTCGTGCGGCCTCCCGTCCATCTCGACGTCCACGTCCATCATCGGGTCCGGACGCCACGGGGGCGGCGGAGGCGGACACTCCGCCGCCGGCCGCGTGCACGGCGGCGGCGGCGGCGGCGGCTCCTGCTCCTCGAACGACGGGAACGACACCCCCCGCACCCCGCCCCGCTCCCGCGTCACCACCGCCAGCGACCCCAGGAAGTCCCCCACCTGCTCCCGCCGCACCCGGAATCGGATGATGTCCTCGTCCACCGTCCCCGACCGCTCGAAGTAGCCGACCCCGTTCCGGTACAGCACCACCCGGCGCAACTCCAGATCGGTCGCCACGCTCGGCGTGCGCGCGCACCCCCACGCCCCCGCCGCCGCCGCTGCCAGGACCAGCCACGTCGCTCCCGGCCTCCTCGATCCCCGACCCATTGCCTGCCTCCTTTCGCGGACGGCCGAGTATGCCCCGGCGCGGCGCGTGGGCCAAGCCCTTCCCGTCCTCCCGGAGTGGACTTCAGGCTTCGGGCTTCGGACTTCAGGGGGGGGACCTCCCCCTTGCGCCTTCCCGTTCGCCGGGGCAGCATCGTTCCCTCGGAAGGAGGTGCCCGATGCACCGATCGATGCTCGCCCTCGCCCTCGCCGCCGCCGGCGCCGGCCCTGCCGCCGCCCAGGTGCTGCCGCATCCGCTGCGGGTCGAGCGGCTCGAGAACGGCCTGACCGTCGTCCTCGCGCCGTTCGACAGCCCCGGCATCGTCGCCCACTACCTCGCCGTCCGCGTCGGCTCGCGCAACGAGGTCGACGCCGGGCACACCGGGTTCGCCCACTTCTTCGAGCACATGATGTTCCGCGGCACCGAACGCTTCCCCGCCGACGCCTACGACCGCCTGCTCCAGTCCCTCGGCGCCGACAACAACGCCTACACCTCCAACGACCATACCTGCTACACCGCCGTCGTCCCCACCGCCGCCCTGCCCACCTTGATGGACGTCGAGGCCGACCGCTTCATGAACCTGTCGTACTCCCTCGAGGCCTTCCAGACCGAGGCCAGCACGATCTGGGGCGAGTACCTGACCTCGATTTCCGACCCGGCCCTCCGCATGGAGGAGGAACTGCTCTCCGCCGCCTTCACCGTGCACCCCTACGGCCACACCGTGATCGGCTGGCCCGACGACATCCGGGCGATGCCGCAGTCCTACGACTACTCGCGCGACTTCTTCCGGCGCTTCTACACCCCCGACAACGCGTTCCTGATCGTCGCCGGCGACTTCGATCCCGAGACCGTCCTCGCGTTGGCGCGCGAGGAATACGGCCCCTGGGACCGCCGGCTCGACGCGCCGCCGGTGCCCGCCGAGCCGGAACAGACGGAGCCGCGGCAACGGCACGTCGAATGGCCCGGACCGGCCCCGCGCCGGATCTTCGCCGCCTGGAAGGCCCCGGCGTTCGGCGTCGACACCGTCGAGGCCGCCGCCGTCGAGGTCGCGATGGAACTGCTGTTCGGCGAGACCAGCGACCTCTACCGGCGGCTCGTGGTCGAAGACCGCAGACTCCTCTCGCTCGACCGCTGGCCCGCCACCGAGCGCGATCCGTCGCTCGCCGTCCTCGACGCCAAGCTCGCCGACGGCACCACCTTCGACGAGATCGTCGCCGCCTTCCAGCAGGCGATCGATGCCGCGGCGGAGGGCGCGGTCGATCCCGCCCGCGTCGAGGACGTCAAGAGCCACGTCCGCTACGCGATCCCGATGAGCATCGAGACCCCCTCGCGGCTCGCCGGCTGGCTCGCCCGCTTCGTCTCGGCGACCGGCGACCCGAACGCGATCGAACGCTACGTCGCGCGCGTCGGCGAGGTCCTCCCGGCCGACGTGCAGCGCGTCGCCCGCGACTGGCTCGGCGCCCGCCATCGCACCGTCGTCACGCTCGCCCCGGCCCCCGCCGGGGCCGCGCCGGCCGGGGAAGGAGGTGCCCCATGACCCGCACCCAGGCCACCGTCGTCGCCGGAGCCGTGGCCCTCGGCGCCGCCGGCCTGCCGGCCTGCGGTCCCCGAAACGGAACCGCCGGCCTGCCGCCCGCCGGCGGCCCCGCCCCCGGACTCCGTCTCGTCCAGCAACCCGCCCCGTCCTCGCCCACCGTCACCCTCCGCGTCGTCTTCGACGCCGGCTCCGCCGACGACCCCGAAGGTTTCGCCGGCCTGACCGCGCTGGCCGCCCGGCTGATCGCCGAGGGCGGGACCGAGACGCTCTCCTACCCCGAACTGCTCCGCGCCCTGTTCCCCATGGCCGCCGAGCTCGGCTGGCAGGTCGACCGCGACCAGACCGTGTTCCGCGGCCGCGTCCCGGCCGAACGCCTCGAGGAGTTCTACCGCACCTTCCTCGACGTGCTCGTCCGCCCGCGGCTCGGCGCCGACGACTTCGAACGACTGCGCGCCGTGGCCCGCAGCGAGCTGGAGGACGACCTCAAGGTCGGCGACGACGAGGAACTCGGGAAGGAGGCGCTGCACGCCTTCCTCTACGAGGGCCACCCGTACGGCCACCCGCCGCTCGGCACCTCCGCCGGCCTCGCCGCCGCCACCGTCGAACAGGTGCGCCAGCACCGCGCCCGCGTCTTCTGCGCCGGCCGCGCCGTGGTCGGCCTGGCCGGGGGCTTCCCGGAGGGCTTCGCCGAACGCGTCGTCGCGGACCTGTCGGCCGGCCTCCCGCCCTGCGCCGAACCGCGCCGGCCGCTCCCGCCGCCGCCGCCGGTCGAGGGGCGCCGCGTGCTGATCGTGGACAAGCCCGGCAACTCGGCCTCCGCCATCTCCCTCGGCTTCCCGCTCGATGTCGTCCGCGGGCACCCCGACTTCCCGCTCCTCGCGCTCGCCGTCGTGCGTCTCGGCCAGCACCGCCAGTTCGTCGGCCGCCTGATGCAGGAGATCCGCGAGAAGCGCGGGTTCAACTACGGCGACTACGCCTACGCCGAGCACTTCGTGCAGGACGGCGGCACGCGCTTCCCGGCCAACAACGTCGCCCGCCGGCAACAGATGTTCTCGATCTGGATCCGACCCGTCAAACCCGCCGAGGCCCACTTCGTGCTCCGCCTCGCGCTGTACGAGCTCGAGCGCTTCCTCCGTGACGGGCTCTCCGCCGGGGAGCTCGAAGACACCCGCGCCTTCGCGCTGGGGTATTTCAACCTCTACCGCCAGACCGAGGACCGCCGCCTGGGCTACGCGATCGATGACCTGTTCTACGGCCTCGACCGCCCGTTCCTCGACGACTTGCTCGAACGCTGGCAGTCGGTGACCGTCGAGGAGCTCAACGCCGCGGTGCGCCGGACGCTGACCGCCGACGACCTCAAGATCGCGATCGTGGCCCCCGACGGCGCGGCGCTGGCCGAGGCCCTCGCCGCCGACGCCCCTTCGCCCGTGACCTACGAGAACCCGGTCGCCGACGAGATCCTCGCCGTGGACGCCGTCGTCCAGGCGCTGCCGTTGCGCATCCCCCGCGAGAACATCCGCATCGTCCCGATCGCGGACCTCTTCGTCCGGTAGATCTCCTCCCGCGCCGCCCCGCCTCGGTCCCCGTTGGCCGGACCGGCGGTCGGATGCTATCCTCCCCTGGTCGGAGTCGCGCGGGGGAGGGGTTCCCCGGGCACGACGCGACCCGGGAGGTGCATGATGTCGCGGAACCTGCTCGTCGTCCTGGCGCTCGTCACGGCCGCGTTCGCCGCCGGCTGCTCGCCGGACTCGGGTGACACCCTGCCGCCGATCGATGTTTCCGGCGACCGCGCCGACGCCGACGGCATCGGGCCGCCGCCGCCGGATTACGACGGGGACACGATCTCGGACGAGGACGAGGGCCGTCCGAGCAACGTCGACACCGACGGCGACGGGACGCCGGACTGGCAGGACGACGACAGCGACGGCGACACCATCCCCGACTCGTTGGAGGCCGGGGACACCGATCCGCGCACCGCCCCGGGCGACGCGGACGCGGACGGCACG
>JAAZOP010000137.1 GCA_012797735.1 Myxococcales bacterium | reverse complement strand
GCGCACATGCAGAGAATCGGGTACCAGAAGCGCGTTCGGGAATCCAGTCCGACCGTCGGACCGTCGCGCGTCCCGTCCGGAGCGCGGAGCCCGGACCGTGCCGTCGTCGCGCGCGCGCCCGAACCCGCGGGCGCCGTGCGGCGCCGCCGCCGGGAGCGGGAGCGGGGCGGAGAGGCGCGCCGCGGGGTGGATGCGGGGCGGGCTACGAATCGAGGACGAAGCGGTACGTGTAGTAGATCTGGTAGTCGACCGGCTCGCCGTCCGGGCCCAGCGCCGGACGGAAGCGGAAGCGCTCGAGGGCCTGGCGGGCGGCCTCGCCGAGGCCGTAGCCGGGGTCTTCGAGCACGCGGACGCGGTAGACGGTGCCGTCCTTGCGGATCAGCACGAGCAGCCGGACGGCGCCCTGGATCCCCTCGCGCCGCGCCTCTTCCGGGTAGCTCGCCCGCACTTCGTCGGCCACCTCGGGGGGCCGCGAGACGTCGGTGGCGGGGCGGAAGGCCGGTGCGCGTCCGGTCCCGGTTCCCGAGCCGCCGGTCCCTTCGCCGCCCGAGCCCTGCGGGGTGCGGACGGCCACCGGGGCCGGGGGAGGAGGGGGGGGATGGGGCGTCTCGGGCGCGGTCGCGTTCTCGGCGCCGACCACGACGACGCCGCTCTGTCCGTCGGGGTTGTCGGGGACGTTGGTGATCTCCCAGTCGGAGTCGGTGGCGAAGGTGTGATCGGAGATGTCGCCGAAATCGACCGGCGGGGGCGGGGGCGCGGCGGGCTTTTCCGGCTCCGGCGCCGGCTTCTCCGGCGCGGGCTTCTCGGGTTTCGGCGCGGGCTTCTCGGGTTCGGGTTCCGGTTCGGGCTCGGGTTCGGGCTCCGGCTCGACCTTCTCCGGCTCCGGCGGCGGCGGTGGCGGCGGTGGCGGCGGCGGTGGTGGCGGCGGCTTGTCGTGTTCCTCGACGTCGACCTCCACCTCGGAGACGTTCCCCCGGTCGCCGCTCCCCTTGGCGTGGGCCAGCGCGAGGGCGGCGGCGCCGTGGAGCAGCAGGGCGACGGCGAGGCCGAGGAAGAGGTTGCGGTTCATGGGGAGGCTCCGGCGGCGGACGGCGCCTCGTCGTCCGCGCGGATGTTGAAGGCGAGGCGGGAGATGCCCTGTTTGCGGCACAGGTCCATCAGCCGCATCACGCGGCGGTACTCGACGCCGCCGTCGGCGGCGATCACGGCGCGGACGTCGGGTTTCTCGGCGCGCACCTGGCGCAGGCGCGCGACCAGTTCCGGTTCCTCGATCGGGCGGCCGTCGAGGTAGATGATGCCGCGGGCGTCGAGCGAGATCGCCAGGGTGGTGACGACCTGTTCGCCGGTGGCGGCCTTGGGCAGGTCCATCGGGATCGACTTGGTGATGATGTAGGTGGCGGTGACGAGGAAGATGATGAGGATCACGAGCACCACGTCGACGAACGGCGTGATGTTGATGTCGGAGAGCAGCTCGTCGTCGTCGCGCGCGGGGCCGGCCATCGTCGCCTCCGTCAGTCCTTGGAGTCGGCGGCCGCGGCGGTCTTGGCCGCGGAGCGGGCCTTGAGGTACCCGAGCAGCGTGTGCACGATCACCTGGGTGTCGTTGATCCGCACCTTGATCCGGCGCTGGAAGTAGTTGAAGGCGATGACGGCGGGGACGGCGACGAGCAGGCCGATCAGGGTGGCGACGAGCGCTTCGGCGATGGCGGACATGACGGTGGAGCTGGCGCCGGCCTGGAGGTTGCCGCCGAGGTTGCGGAAGGCCTGCATGATGCCGATCACCGTGCCGGCCAGCCCGATGAACGGGGCGTTGGAGCCGACGGTGCCGAGGAACGCGAGGTACCGATCGAGTTCCTGGCGTTGGGCGACCTGGGCCGCCTGCATCGCCTCCTCCGCGGCCGCGGGCCCCTCGTGGCGTCGGGCGAGGCCGGCGCGCAGCACGACGGCCTCGATCGACCGGCGATCCCGGATCGCGGCGAGCAGTTCATCGACGCGGCCCTCGTCCAGGTGGGCCTGCAGGAGCTTCGCGAGCGCGGCGGCGTCGCCGCGCCGCTTGTAGAGCGCGATCGCGCGTTCCACCATGATCGCGATCGAGATCACGCTCAGGCACAGCAGCAGCCACAGAACCCATTCCGCGCCGAGCTCGGTGAAGCGGTTGAGGGCCTCGGTGAGACTCATGGTCGCCTCCGGCACCCGCGCCGTTCGCCCCCCGCGCACGCACTTCGCGTGCACCTCGTGCCGCGGCGGCGGACCATACCATGAAGCGCCGCCGGGCGCACCGGTGGCGTTGACACGGCGGAGGCGGTGGTTACCTTCGCGGTGCTTCGAGATTCGATGCTCCGGCGCCGGGGCAGCGGACAAGGAAAGCCGAGAGCGGCGAAGAGACGGGCTCCGAAGCCCGTGCAGAAGGAGGTGTGTCATGCTCGCTCGTTGGGAACCGTTCCGTGAGCTGGCCAGGGTGTTCGACGATCCGTTCTTCCGCACCACGTTCGGGGAGGCCTCGTGCCGGTGGTGCCCGGCGGTCGACGTCGCCGAGAACGACAAGGAGCTTCTCGTGTCGGCCGACCTGCCCGGGATCGACCCGAAGCAGGTCGAGATCACCGTGCAGGAGAACATCCTCACGCTGAGCGGCGAGCGCAAGGCGGAGTCGGAGAGCAAGGACGAGTCGTACCACCGCGTCGAGCGGGCGTACGGGTCGTTCACGCGGAGCTTCGTGCTGCCGTCCACGGTGGACGAGACGAAGGTTTCCGCGGAGTACAAGGACGGCGTCCTGCGCATCCACCTGCCCAAGCGCGAGGAAGCCAAGCCGCGCAGGATCGACGTCAAGCTGAGCTAGCGTTCCGCAAGCGGGGCCCGGCCGTGGCGGCGACCGGCCGGGCCCCTTCACCCGTTCCCTTCGATCGCCGCCTTCCCTCCGTTCCCCTCCCTCCTCCCTCCCGGGCCGTGACGGCCCGGGTCCAGCCCGGACTCGCCCTTGCCGCTTCGCGGGTCGAACCGTATAGTTCCCCTGCGGGGAACGACTGCGGCGGGGTTCCGCCGGTCGGGCCGGCAGGAGGAGGCAGCGATGATCCGGAACGCCGCGCACGGGGGTCGAGGTGTCGTCGTCACGGGGCTGCTCCTGCTGCTGCCGGCGGCGCTCGGGTGCTCGCCGGCCGACGACACGATCGGCCCGACGGATGGGCGGTTCGACCGCGCCGACACCGCCGGCGACGGCATCATCCTCGAAGGGCTGGACGGAACGACGTGCGACCCGGCGAGCTGCGCCGAGGCGTGCGCGGCGCTGGGCTACCCGGTCGGGACGTGCGTCGACGGCGCCTGCTCGTGTCGTCCCGGGTCGCCGGATGCGGACAGCGACGACGACGGGGGCGGCGGCGCGGACGGCGACCACGACGCCGGCGCCGACGCCGATCCCGACGCGCCGCTGGCGTGTCCCCCGGACCCGGGCGACGGCTGCGGGCCGACCGAGATCTGCGGGAACGGTTCGGACGACAACTGCGACGGCCGCGTCGACGAGGACTGCTCGTGCGTGGGCGGGGAGGTCCAGGCGTGCTTCGCCGGACCGCCCGGCCGGCGCGGGATCGGCGGCTGCGTGGACGGCACGATGGTCTGTACCGGCTTCGAGTTCGGCTCGTGGGGGCCGTGCGAGGGAAGCCTGCTGCCGGAGCCCGAGGTGTGCGACGGGAAGGACAACGACTGCAACGACTGCGTCGATGACCTCGAGGAGTGCCGGCCGTCGGTGATCTGCCCGACCGAAGATCACGCGGCGCCGCTGAACTGGTACGAGCTGCACTGCGGCGACTTCTACCCGGAGGGCGGGGCGGATTGCCGCTGGGCCGTCGTCGCGCCGGCCGGCTCGGCGACGACCGGCGCCGAGGCGCCGGACGCGGAGGACACGCGCGTCTATTTCGACATCTCCGGCGACTACATCATCACGGTCACGATCGTCGACCCGTACGGGGCGACCCACGTCTGCACGTTCGTCGTCCACGTCCGCGGCCAGGGGATCCGCGTGGAGATGTGGTGGAACGAGACGGTGCCGGGCGACAGCGTCTCGGACGTCGATCTGCACTTCCATCGCAACCGGCCCGGCAGCGGCTGGTTCAACGCCGACGACTGCTACTACGCGAACTGCGTGGTCAACCCGATCCTCCCCTGGGTCTCCTACACCATCGCCTGGGGCTACCCGGACTCGCCGGCCACCGCCTGCGCCCGCAGCCGCTGCCCGAACCCGCGGCTGGACATCGACGACGTCGAGGGTTGGGGTCCGGAGAACGTCAACATCGATGGCGCGCACGACGGCGACCTGTTCCGCGTGGCGGTGCATTACTACGACGACGACACCTGGGACGGCCCCGCCGACGTGATGGTGCGGATCTACTGCGGCGGCACCCCGCGCGTGGTCTACGGCCCGGCGCGGATCAACAACGTCTCCGCCGGGACCGGCGAGATCTGGCGCGTGGCCGACATCGTCGCGCGCGGACCCTCGGGCGACGACTGCGAGATCACCAGCCTCGCTTCCGGGTCGGCCTACGACATCCGCCCCGACTCCTCCCGCTCCGGCTTCTGAACCCGACCCGCGCCGCGCGGGCGACGGTGGCTGACGAAGTCGAGTTCGGCATCTACTTCATCACTTCGGTGAT
>JAAZOP010000136.1 GCA_012797735.1 Myxococcales bacterium | reverse complement strand
TCGCCGAGCGGGTCGGCGCAGCCGACGCCGGCGGTCCCGGGCGCTCCGTTCGCGCCGTTCCCGCCGTCCGCCGCCAGCTCGTACTCGGGCAGCACCGAGAACACGCCGCAGCAGACGTATTCCTCGCAGACCCCGAACGTCGGTCCCTGCGCGCCGTAGCCGCCGAGGCCGCCGGCGCCGCCCGGCGCGCCCGCGCCGCCCGACCGTCCCGCCTCCCCGGTTCCCTCGCGCTGGTCGTACGAGGAGCAGTCGGCGTCGCCGCCGCGCCCGCCGGAGACATCGACCGTTCCGCAGACGCTGCGTCCCCCGTCGCCGCCGCGCACGACGTTCTCCGCCGTGCGGAGACACTCGTGGCGGCTCGATTCCACGGCCAGCCGTTGCGGCGCGCCGGGGGCCGGCTCCGCGGTCGGCCCGACGCCCGCGGCGCCGTTGGTTCCGTGCTGTCCGGCGCCGCCCTGGCCGGCGCGGATCGTGGTCCGGCGCAGTTCGAGCGCGGGTCCCGGCGAGCGGATCCAGGCGCCGAAGGCCGGCCGGCCGGCCGCCGGAGCGTCGGCGCCCCGGAACTGCAGCCCCTCGACGACCGTCCGCGTCACGCCCGCGCGGTCGAGCACCAGCGCGGCGCCGCCGGGCGCGGACGAGGCGTCGTCGCTGATCACGACGGTCAGGAACGCCTCCGGCGCCAGCCCGAGGAAGTCGTTGCGGTAGCCGCCGTGGACGCGGACGCCGTCCGGCACCCGCAGCACCTCGACGTAGGTCCCCGCGGCGACGAAGACGTCGGCCAGCGGCCGCTCGGTGGCCAGCGACTCGGCGGCGCGGGCCACGGCCGCGCCGATCGTGCGCATCGGGTAGAACGGCGAACCGGGATGGGCGTCGTCGCCGTCGGGCGCGACGTACAGCGAGCGCACGACGACGCCGTCGGCGCCGTCGCAGTTGACGTCCAGCTCGTTGCCGTACGTGTCGAACGGCCCCGCCTGGTCGTCGATCGCGGTCACGGTGCATTCGCAGCCGTTGGCGATGTCGAGGTCGGCGTCGAGGCGGTCGCCGACCTGGACGCCGTCGACCTCGTCGGCGCACAGGATCCGGCAGCGGGGCGCGTACGGGTCGCCGCCGCAGGTCAGCTCCATCCCCGGCAGGCTGGTCGTCGTGCAATCGACCCCGCACGCGCCGCAGTTGTGGACATCGACCGAGTACACCCCGCGCACGTCGACGTACGGATCGTCCACGACGCCGTTGCAGTCGTTGTCGATCTCGTCGCAGATCTCCTCGGATCCCAGGCACTCCGACAGCACGCCGTCGCGGCACTCGGCGTGGCCGAGGCAACTCCCGCCGCCGGGGGTGGGGAGATCGCAGGAGACGGCGAAGAACTCGCCGGGCCCGCACCAGCACGAGCCGCCGGCCGGCAGGCAGAGTCCGCCGGCGCAGTCGTAGCCTTCCGGGCAGCCGCGGCGGTCGGGCGAGGCGTCCCCGCAGCTCGCGGTGCAGCGCAACTCGCCGCCGATCTCGCGGCACGCGCCGCCGAAGACGTTGCAGTCGCCGTCGTCGGCGCAGGGCCGGCAGAGCAGCGGCCCGAGCGGCACGCAGTGGGATCGGTCGGCGGTCGGCGTGTAGCCGTCGGCGCACAACGTCGCCCGGCAGGCCCAGACCCGCTCGCGCACCTCCTCGCAGGCCGTCGCTGCGGCGTTCGCGATCGCGCCCTCGCACGTCGCGCCGCACCGGCCGCAGTGTTCGTACAGCCCGTAGGTCCCGTCCGCAGGGTTTCGGAAGCCGTTGTCGACGACGCCGTCGAGGTCGTTGTCGAGGCCGTCGCAGAGCTCCGGCTCCGGCGCCGGCACCTCGGGCCCCGCCACGGCGTCGGTCCAGGGCTCGGTCTTGCCGCCGCACGCCGCGACGACGAGCAGCGCCGGCCCGGCGGCGAGGAGCCGCGACACCCACCGCTGGTCCCGCCCGTCCCGCACGGCGCTCAGGATAGCGGCTCGAGCCCCCGCGCGCCAGTCGGCCGGAAATCCGGACCGGAGTCAGTCCACGCCCGTGTCCTGGAAGGCGTAGATCACGCGCACCGCCGGCCGGTAGTCGCTCTCGCCCACCCGCGCGTTCTCGCCGAACGCGAGGCCCCGGAGCACCGCCAGCACGCACGCGGCGAACGTGTCGCTGCCCGAGGGATTCGACAGCACCTCGGCCTCGCACACCTCGCCGGACGGGACGATCGTGAACCGCAGCGCGATCCCGGCCGACGGGTCGGCCCCCTCGCGGATCGCCGCGTCGCGACAGTAGCGGAACCGCGGCTTGCGCGCCTCGAGCGCCTCGCGGACCACCTGCCGCGATCGCCCCGCCACCGCGCTCGGGCCGGTGCTGCGCAGGTCGATCACGTCGCTCGGCGGCGGTTGTTCCGCCGCCGCCCGGCAGGCCGGCGAGATCGGCGGCGGTGCCGGCTCCTCCGGTTCCGGCGGCGGCGGCTCCGGCGGCGGCGTCGCCGGTCCGCAACCGCACACCCCCGCCGTCCAGATCCAGGCGGCCAGCAGCCGCATCGCGACGGGTGCCCTTCGATCGGTCGTCGTCATGGGTCTCCACCCCTTTCCTCGGGACGCAGCCTAGCACGAAGCCGGCGCAGAGCGCAGCTTCCGCGCGGCATCTGCGAGGAGCTGCCTGACCGTGGCGCGACCACGACCACGCCGACATCCACGATCGGCAGGAGCGACCGGGTGTCGGGAGAAGAAGGCGGGGAGCGGCGAGCGACCGTTGACGCGCGGGCGGTCGCCGTGTACGTCATCGGCCCGTGCGAAGCCGCCGGAGTCCCGCGCGTCGCGCCTGCCTGGCGGCCGGCCTCTGCCTGTGGCTGGCCGCCGGAACGGGTGCCGCCCTCTGGGCCTCGACCCGGCGCGGTTCCGCCACCCCGCTCGGCCGGGCCTTCGCGTTCGCCGCCGGCGCGCCCCGGACGGTCGCCGCCGATCTGCCCCGCGGGCGTCTCGCGGCCGGCGACCGCGTGCTCCGCCTCCGGGAGGGCACGCTCCGCGCCTGCGGCGAGGTGGTGCGCGTCGAGGGTCCCGTCGGCGGCGCGACGGTCACCCTCGCGCTGTACCCCGACGCCGGGCTGCCCGACCCGCTGCCCGCCGGCACCCGGCTGGTGCTGCTCGACGCGCGCGGCACGTTGGAGTGGGCGCTGGGGCGCGTGCTGTCGCCGGAGCGACGCGAGCGGCTGGCGGTCGAACTGCGGGCGATGGCGGCGGAGCGGGAGGGCTGGCTGCGCGACACGTTCGGCCCGGTGCTCGAGGAGTTCGCGCGCGGCGTGGTCGGCGACATCCTCGCCGAGCTGTCCGGCTTCCTCCGGACGCACGAGGAGCAGCTCCGCCGGGTCGGACAGGACGTGCTGGAGCGCGCGCGGGCCCGCTGGGAGCCCCTGCTGCGCGAACTGGTCTGGCCCCGGGTCGTGGACCGCCTGCGACCGCTGGCCGAACGGCTCGGCCAGGAGCTGTGGAACGAGCTGCCGTGGGGCGAGATCGCTTCCAACGCCGCGCAGTCGCTCGGCGGCGCCGTGGCCAACGTCTTCCTGCCGTCGGAGTACCGGCTGCCGACCGACCAGATCCGGCGCTGGCGCGACCGCTACCTGGCCGAGACGGCGATCCCGAAGGTCACGTCGTACCTGCCCGGGGCGCTGGAGGCGGTGAGCGAGGTGCTGGCCGAGGCGCTGGAGGACGAGCGGGTCCGGCAGGCGCTCCGCGACACCCTGTTCCGGGACGGCCTGGGAGACCCGCAGGTGATGGGCCTGATCGCGCAGGCGTTCTCGACGGCGGTGCTGGACAACGCGCGCCTGCGCGAACGCCTGCGCGCGCTGTTCGACGACCCGCGGATCCGGCGCGCCCTGTTCGACCTCGCCGAACAGCTCGAGCCGCGCCTGGTGGCGTTCGCCCGGACGCTCGTGCTCGACGACACCGGCGGCACGCTGCACCCGGAGCTGGCGATGCTGGCCCGCGTCCGCCTGATCGGTTCCGAGGGGAACTGGGTGTTGCTGGAGCTTCCGGAGCCGGGGCGCCCCGCGGACGCCGCCCGGCGCGATGCCCGGGCGCCTTCGCCGGGGGAGGCCGGGCCCGGCCGGCTGCGGATCGAGGAGTACGGCGGCTCGCGGACCGAGATCTGGGAGAGGCCGCTGCCGTGAACGACGCCGCCGGCACGCCGTCCGCCGCCCGAGCCGGCGTCGCCGGGCCGGAGGCCTGCCTGCGGGTCGAGCGCTTCACGGTGCGGGCGGGCGACCGCGTGCTGCTCGACGACGCGACGTTCGAGGTGCGGCGGGGCGAGGTGCTGCTCCTGGTCGGCGGCAGCGGCGCGGGGAAGACGGCGCTGCTGCGCGGCGTGGCCGGCCTGGCGGGCGACGACCCGCGCGGCATCCGGGTCGAAGGGGTGGTGCGGATCGATGGCGTCGAGGCGCGCGGGCCCGGCCGCGGAGGCCGCATCGGCGTCGTCTTCCAGAACTACGCGCTGCTCGACGAGTACGACGGCGCGCGCAACGTCGATTTCGCCGCCGACCATCGCCGCCCTCCCCTCCCGGCGCCCGAACGGCGGGCGCGGCGGGATCGACTGCTGGAAGAGCTGCGGGTCCCGGGCGACGTGCCGGTGGCGCGGCTGTCCGGCGGCCAGAAACAGCGCGTCGCGATCGCCCGCGCCCTGGCCCACGACCCGCCCGTGCTGCTCTTCGACGAGCCGACCAGCGGTCTCGACCCTCTCGCCGCCGCCGCGGTCGCCGACCGGATCCGCGAGGCCGCCGTGCGGCACGGCAAGGCCGTCGTCGTCGTCACCCACGACTACGCGAACCTCGAACGGATCGGCGACCGGGTCGTGGAGATCGTGCCCGAGCGGCGCGCGCTGATCGACCGGACCGGCGGGCGGCCGTCGCTCGCCGCGCCGCCCCCGCCGGCAGCCTCCACGGACGGGATCGACCGCGATCGCGCGCCGGCGCCGCAGGCCGAGACGCCCG
>JAAZOP010000135.1 GCA_012797735.1 Myxococcales bacterium | reverse complement strand
TGGCCGCGGCGACGGCCGGGGTGTACGCGGGACGCGCGGCGATCCCGCCGGTGCCGTACTTCGTGCAGTCGGCCGCGGCGGGGGTCGTCGTCCGGCCCGACGGCCGGGTTCTCGACGCGCCCGGTGCGATCCCGGCGCCCGACCTGCCGCGGGTCGTGGCGGCGACGGACGTGGCGCTGCCGGCCGGCGGCAGCGAGCCGTTCCTGCACGTCTGGCGCAACGAGGGGCGGGAGGTCGCGCGGGTGGAGCCGCAGGTGGTCCGGCTGGAAGGCCGGCCGCCCGCGGTCCGGCTGACCTCGCGGTTGCCGGCGGAGAAGCTCCCGGCCGATCGGCTGGGCGAGTGGGTCGTGGACGTCGAGACCGCCGCCGGACAGCTCGTGGGCCGGGCCGACTTCGAGGTCGGGCGGTAGCCGGTGGGCGAGGGGGCGAAGGAAGAGAGGTCGAAGGTGGCGATGGGAGACGGCGGGATCCTGCGGGACGGCGGCGGGACGGCGGACCCGGTCGGGCCGCGGCCCGGAGGCAGCCGGGGGTTCTTCGGCGACCTGGTCGAGGTGTTGTTCGCGCCGGCGGCGTTCTGGGAGCGGGCGCGGGCGGAAGGGCCGGGAGGCTACCGGGCGATCTGGATTCATCTCCTGGTGCTGATCGGCCTGCGCGCGGTCGCCGGCTTCGGCGGGGCGCTGTTGCGCGGCGCGGGGATCGGGGCGGCGTTCGGCCAGTTCTTCTCCGGGATGCTCGCGGCGTTCGCGCTGGTCTGGCTGTTCGCGGCGATCGTCGCCGGCGTGACCGCAGGGTCGACCGGCAGGACGACCGTGCGCGAGACGTTCCGCTTCGCGGCCTACGGCCTGACGCCGCTGTTCGTGGTCGGGGTGCTGGCCGTGGTGCCGCTGCCGTACGTGGCGCCGATCGCCGACCTCGTGCTGATGCCCTACACCTTCTACGTCCTGGGCGTCGGCCTCGTCCCGGCGCTCGGCGTCCCCGAGAAGTCGGCGCCCGGCCGCGTCGCGCTCGTCTGCGGCTCGCTGCTCGTGCTGTGGTCGGTCATGCCGACCCTGATCCCGCTCGTCGTCGAGGCGCTCGTGCGTTGACCGCCGGGGTCGGGCGGTGGCCGGGTGCGGCCCCGGCGCCGCGGGGTTTTCGGGGCCGGGTCGTGGGGCGGCCTACTTCGGCCTGGGCAGCACCGCCTCGAACAACGCCTCGGTCATCGGCTCCCCGTCGGCGATCCGCCGGCGGTACTCGACGAAATCGATCACGTCCTTGCCCGTCAGCTTGCGGGTGTTGAAGGCGTTGAACCCGAGCAGCGCCTCGCCCATCATGTTGGCGGCGAGCCAGTGGCGGTTGATCACCTTGGCCTGGTCCCAGAAGAACTTCTTCTTGAGCCGCACGCCCTCGATCGACTTGATCAGGCAGCCCGGGAACAGGTTGGTGAAGCGCCACAGCACGTCCTCGACGGCGGCGTCGAGCAGCGAGAAGTCGGTCGTGGTGCCGGCCAGCGACTCCTTGGCCTTCTTCGCCGCCTCCCCCGTCACCGGCTCGCCGTACACGATCTCCCCGTCCTCGATCCAGCGGTCGGTGATCACCAGCGGATTGCGGATGAACTGGCCGTCCTTCTTGAGCACGCGGACGACCTTGGAGAGGAAGCCGAGGCGCTTCATCTTGTAGGCCGACCACATCTCGCAGGAGACGCAGCTCCACATCGCGTCCTCGATCCCCAGGTACCAGGGGAGGAAATCGGTGGCGCCGCCGTCGGGGGCCGACCCGTGGCGCGGCCCCGCCTGGCCGAAGATCGCGGTGTCGGCGGAGAGCGCCAGATCGCAGGCGGTGCCGATCTCCTGGCCGCCCGCCACCCGCATCCCGTTCACGCGGCAGATCGTCGGCTTCTTGCAGCCGAGGATCGCGTCGATCATCGCGTTGAACAGGTCCATGTACAGGCCGTACTCGTTGGGCCGCTTCGAGTAGTACTCGGCGTACTCCTTCGTGTTGCCGCCCGTGCAGAACGCCTTGTCGCCCGCGCCGGTGAAGACCACGGCCACGACCGAGTTGTCGGCGGAGGCGCGCTGGAATCCCGCGATCACCCCCTTGACCATCTCCGTCGTGTAGGAGTTGAACTGCGCCGGGTTGTTGAGGGTGATCCAGGCCGAGTGCAGCCCGGCGACCGGCTTCCCCGACGGATCCCGGATCGGCCGCAACTCGAACATCGTGCACGGCGGCTCCTTGCCGAAGTGCTCCTCGCCCCAGAGGTGGTGGTCCTTCTTCCCGTCTTCCCTCGGCAGCCAATCGAGCGACATCGTTCTCTCCTTTCTCGAGCGACGCGCGGGGCGCCGCGGGCCCCGCGCCCGCGGTCCCGTCGTGGTGTCGGGACGGGCGGAAGGTACCAGGACGCCCGAGGGGGATGTCAACAGGGGGATGAAGGCCGGCGCCCCGACCGCCGGACCGACGGCGTGGCGCCGCGGGCGCCGCCGCGGTAACCTCGAGGTGTCGCGACCGGCGCGCGACGAGGAGGGGATGCGGAATGAAGCGCAGCAACGGGATGCTCCGTCGGTTCGCCGCCGTCCTCATCGCCGGGGCGCTCGCCGCCGCCGGCTGCACCTCGGGGACGAACCTCGCGGGCGACGGGTCGGCCGACGCGGCGGACGGCGGTGGGACGTGCCCGGCGTCGGTGGAGACCGGCGTCCCCTGCACGCCGGGAACCGCGGGGTGCACCACCGAACCTCGCTGCCAACCCTGCGGTTTCGGGAGCTACGTGCTGCGTTCGTCGTACTGCGCCTGTTCCGAGTTCGGGCACGCGTGGGTCTGCGACCACGTCGATTGCGGTCCGATGGCCCCCGGGACCTACTCCGATCCGGACTGCACCGTCCTGCGACCGTACCCGGACGCGGGGGCGGACGCCGACGCCGACGCGACCGAGGACGGCGGCACCGTCTGCGAGAATTCGTGGCACTGGGAGCTGACGCCCTGGCCGGTCGAGTCGGTCGAACTGCTGTACGAGCCGGCGCGGTTCGGCGCGACCGATCGGCTGCGGGTCGTCGTCCGGGCGCCGTCGTCGAACTGCTACCGCCTGGCGCGACTGGATGTGCGCGTCTCTCCGGGCGACGCCACCGACTTCGTCGGACTGGCGGCCTTCGTCTGGCGCGCGGTCGGCGACGTCGGCTGCGACGACGCGGAGTACGAGGCCGAGCGCATCGTCGCGGTCGAAGGGCGGCAGCACGGGAACCTCCGCGTGGTGGTGACCGACGAGCACACGCCCGGCGGGGGGCCGCGCCTGGAATACGACCGCGAGGTCGGATGCTCGGGCGTTCCCGAGTGCGCCTGCGGTCCCGGCGCGCCGCCGGGCACCCGATCCGAGGGGAGCGACTGTCTGACCGACTGTTCGTGCGCCGCGGGGCTGTCGTGCATCGGGTACTGGGGCCTGGCCGGACCGCTGTGGAGCTGCCTGCGGAGTTGCAGCGATCTGCTCGACTGCGCTTCGGCGGAACGGTGCGTCCGGATGGTCTTCGACGGTCCGTCGTGGTTCTGCGAGGGGGGAGACCAGTGCGGGGTCGGCGAGTTGCCGCCGTGCCCGGCGGGGTTCGAATGCGTGATGGACGTGGGGGACGCGCCGAACGCCTGCGTGGATCGGCGGGCGCCGCCGTCGGCCCGGCCGTGCGCCTGCGACCTGGACTGCAAGGCCGGCGAGCTGTGCCTCACGACGGCGGCGGCCGGGACGACGTGCGGGATCCCGTGCCTGGGCGACGAGGACTGCCCGAACGGCACCGGCGTCGGCGACTACCTGACGTGCAACCCGCAGGGCGTTTGCGAGGCGCTGGGGCTCTGAGCGTTTCGGGGGGTGAGGAGGCGAGCCAGGAGATGACGCGGATCCGGTTCTTCGCGCCGTTGCTCGTGCTGCTGCTGGTGCCGGCGGCGACGCACGCGGCCGACACCTGGAGCTACCCGCACCCCGGCACGGCGCTGCTCGAACGGACGATGGACGGTCCGCGGCACGTCTACGGGTTGCGGGTCGATCTGTGCGCGCGCGGCATCACGATGCGGGCCACGACCGAGTCGGAATTCAGCCGCACCACCGCCTCGTGGCGCTCTCTGGTCGGCGTCCAGGGGGCGATCAACGCCGATTTCTTCGACATGGGCGGCACCGAGCTGCCGAACGGGCTGGCGATCGGCAACGGCGACCTGTGGCACTCCGACACCGCGACCGAGGGGTACATCGTCTTCGGCGGGGACCGCGCGTGGATCTCGCCGCCGCGCGAGGTGCTGGCGGCGCGGGAGCCGTGGATGCAGCAGGCGGTGGGCGGCTACCCGCTGCTGGTCCAGGACGGCGCGGTCCCGGCGACCTTCTCCCCCGCCCCGTCGCACTGCTCCGAACTGCACCCGCGCACCGCCGTCGGCCTCTCCCGCGACCGCCAGACGCTGTGGATGGTCGTCGTCGACGGCCGCCAGCCCGGCTACTCGATCGGCATGACCTGCGCGCAGCTCGCCGCGCTGATGGTCGACCTCGGCTGCTGGACCGCGCTCAACCTCGACGGCGGCGGCTCGACCACGATGGTCGTGCAGGGGATCGGCGAGGTCAACCGGCCGTCGGGGGGCACCGAGCGGGTGGTGTCGAACCACCTCGGCGTCTTCGCCGACGGCACCGGCGCCCCGGGGTCGTGCGACCTCTGGATGGACGAGGCGATCATCGATGCCGGCGTGCTCGACGACGGCGGCACGACCGATCTCGACGGCGACGGGCGCGCCGACTTCTGCGCCAAGGCCGCGGCCGGGCTCCGCTGCTACCCTTCGACCGGCGCCGGTTTCGGCACGGCCTGGGTGCTCGAGGAGCTGGCCGACGCGCACGGCTGGGACGACGAGACCAACTTCGCCACCCTGCGGCTCGGCGACGTGACCGGCGACGGGCTGGTCGACGTCTGCGCCCGCGGCAACGCGCGCGTCTTCTGCTGGCCCTCGACCGGCACCGGCTTCGGCGCGCGGATCGACGGACCGGAGCTGTCCGACGCCAGCGGGTGGGGCGCTCCCGAGTACTTCACCACGATCCGCCTTGCGGACTTCGACGGCGATGGGCTGGCCGACGTCTGCGCCCGCTCGTCGGCCGGCTGGGGCTGCTGGCCGTCCACGGGAACCGGCTTCGGCGGACGCGTCGCCGGCCCGGCTTGGTCCGACGCTTCTGGGTGGAACCAGCCCTACTACTACGGCACGGTGCGAACCGGCGACGTCGATGGCGATGGGCGGCTGGACGTCTGCGCCCGCGGGGCGGCCGGGATGTTCTGTGCGCTCTCGGCCGGCACCGGTTTCGCCGACCCGTTCGCCGGCCCGGCCTGGTCCGACGACGAGGGGTTCACCGACCCCAAGTACTGGAGCACGATCCGCCTGGCCGACATCGATGGCGACGGCCGGGCCGACCTGTGCGCCCGGACGGCGGCGGGCATCGACTGCCGGTTGTCCACCGGAACCGCGTTCGGCCCGGCCATCGCGGGGCCGGAACTGTCCGACGCCTCGGGCTGGGGCGACATGGACAACGCCGCGACGATCCGCTTCGCCGACCTCGACGGGGACGGCGACCTCGACCTGTGCGCCCGGGCCAACGCCGGCATCCGCTGCTGGCCCTGGACGGGGGCCGGGTTCGGCGACGCGATCGCGGGCCCGGCCTGGGACGAGGCCTCGGGCTGGAGCGACTTCCGCCACTACGCGACGATCCGGCTCGGCGACCTGGACGGCGACGGGCGCGCCGACCTGTGCGGCCGGCCGCCCGAAGGGGTGCGCTGCCACCTCTCCACCGGCGCCGGCTTCGGACCCGCGATCGAAGGTCCGGCGCTCGCCGACTCGGTGGGCTGGCACGGGCTTCCGTACTTTTCGACGATCCGTTTCGCGGGGCCGCGGCCTCCGCGCTGCCGGCCCGCGACCGAGATCTGCAACGGCCTCGACGACGACTGCGACGGCGAGACGGACGAGGGCTGCGCGGCCGAGGGCGGCGACGCGGATGCGGATGCGGGCGGCGACGACGGACTCGAGGACGGCATCCCGCCCGCGGACGCCGACGCGCCGGCCGAGGCGGTGGACGGTCCGGCCGACGTCGCGGGCGAGGTGCCCGTGGTCTACGTGTACGGCTCCGACGGGTGCGGATGCCGGACGGCGGGCGGCGCGCGCGGTCCGGCCGCCTGGATCGCGCTCGCGGCGTGCGCGGTGCTTCTTCGTCGCCGCCGAGGTCCGGCGGGCCGTCGATGATCGACCTCCGCAAGCGCCTCGACTTCCTCAGCTCCGTCGTCGAGGGGATCCTCGCGTCGGTGGAGCTGGACGAGATCCTGTACGTGATCCTGTCGGGGATCACGTCGGGGGAGGGCCTCGGGTTCCACCGGGCGTTCGTCTTCCTGCTCGACGAGTCCGGGCGGACGTTGTCGTGCCAGATGGCGGTCGGGCCGGCGAGCGAGCGGGAAGCGCACCGGATCTGGGAGGAGATGGAGGCGCGGGGGATCGGTCTGCCCGCGCTGCTGCGGTCGTACCGGTCGATCCGCCACGATCCCCGCGCGTGGCGGCTGATGCGGCGGCTGTCCGGTCTGGCGATGTCGGGTCGCCGGCTGGCCGGCCGGACGCGACCGGCGCGCGGCCGGCTGCCGGCGGAGATGAGGCTGGAGCAGCTCCTGCTGCGCTGCCTGGCCGCCCGCGCGCCGATCGTCGATAACCGCTGCCGCGTGACATTCCGGCCGCCCGGCCGCCGCGCACCGCTCGAGTTCCGCCGGTTCGCGGCGGTGCCGCTGCACCGCGGGCGGGACGTCGTCGGCGCGATCCTGGCCGACAACGTGTTCGCCGGCGGGCGGGAGGTCGAGGCGCAGGACGGGGAGAACCTGCGCGGCGTGTCCAACCTCGTGACCCTGGCGATCGACCGCGCGCGGCTCTACGAACGGTTGCGCCGGCTGGCGGAGCTGGACGGCCTGACCGGGCTGCTCAACCGGCGGATCTACGACGAGCAGCTCGGCCGGCGGCTCGACGAGAGCGTCCGTCGCGGCGAGCCGCTGTCGCTCGTGATGCTGGACCTGGACAACTTCAAGCCCATCAACGACGCGTGCGGCCATCCGGTGGGCGACGACGTGCTGCGCGAGGTGGGGCGCGTGCTGCGAACGGGGCTGCGGGCCGCGGACCTCTGCGTGCGCTACGGCGGCGACGAGTTCGCCGTGGTGCTCGCGCGCACGCGGCCGGCGGACGCGGTCCGGGTGGCCGAGAAGCTGTGCCGCCGGGTGCGGGGGATCCGGCTGTCGCGCGTGCCCGGCCTGCGCGTATCGGTCTCCGCCGGCGTGGCGAGCAGCGCGCAGGGGTTCGTCGAACCGGACGCGTTGACGGCGGCCGCCGACGCGGCGCTGTATCGGGCCAAGCGGGAGGGCCGCGGCCGCGCGGCGCTGGGGACGGGCCGAACGCAGGGTCGCTCGCACGCCGATGCGCCGGCGGTCGGGCGCTAGCCGGAGCTTCCGCACGGCCTCGCGCGCGGGTGGACCGGACCGTCCGGCCGACGCGCGTCTCGAGACGGCCGGCGGCGCGTCGGGCGGCCGTTGGCTCATCCCGGAGGCCCCACTCGCCCCCGGGGTTTCGTACATCCTCGAGGCCGATGGCGCGGAGCCGCTCGACCGCCGCCTGTGCCGCACGTCCTGGCCGCCGTGCGCCCGGCGGGCGTCCCTGCGGGGCGGTCCATGCCCGGTTCTTTGCGTGTCCCGCCCCCTTCGGTATGCTCGGACTTCGCGGAGCGGGGACGGGAAGGCGGCGGCGTGGCGCAGGGACTCTTCGACCTCGGTTGGCTCGCGCAGGCGTGCGGCGGCCGCGTCGCCGGCGACGCGAGTCGTTCCTTCGAGCGGTTCGTCAAGGACTCGCGGGAGGACGTCCGCGGCGCGCTGTACGTGGCGCTGCGGGGCGAGCGGTTCGACGGACATACGTTCTTGGGCGCCGCCGCCGCCGCCGGGGCCGCGGCGGCGCTGGTCGAGGAGGGCCGCTTCCGGCCCGCGGACCTCGCCGGGTTGCCGGCCGTCGTCGTTGCGGACGCCGCCCGCGCCCTCGCCGACGCCGCCCGCGCGCACCGGCGCCGCATGCCGGCCGTCGCGATCGGCCTCACCGGAAGCTGCGGCAAGACCACCACCAAGGAGATGCTGGCGGCCGTCCTGCGCCGCGCCGGCCCGACGCTCGCCACCGAGGGCAACCTCAACAACCACATCGGCGTGCCCCTCACCCTGCTCGGCCTGCGGCCCGAACACCGCTTCGCCGTGGTCGAGATGGGCTGCAACCACCCGGGCGAGATCGCCGCCCTGGCGGCCATCGCCGAGCCGGACGTCGGCCTGATCACCTGCGTCGCCGCCGCGCACCTCGAGGGACTGGGGACGCTCGAAGGGGTGGCGCGCGCCAAGGGTGAACTCTTCGCGGCCCTGGATCGCCCGGACGCCGTCGCGGTGGTGAACCTCGAGGACGAACGGGTGGCCGCGATTCCGACCGGTCGCGCCCGGCGCCTCGGCGTGGGCCTCGGCCCCTCGGCCGACGTGCGGCTCGAGTTGCCGCCGCACGGGCGAGGCGACGGGTCGCTCGCCATCTTCTTCCCCGACGGCCGGCGCGCGCGACCATCGATCCCGCTGCCCGGTCGCCACGTCCTGCTGGACGCCGGTCTGGCGGCGGCCGCTGCCTGGTCGGTCGGAGCGCCGGCCGAGGCGGTCGAGGTGGGGCTCTCGGGCCTGTCCGCGGGACGGCATCGTGGGGAGATCCTGACTTCATCCCGTGGAGTTGTCCTGTTGGATGACACGTACAACGCGAACCCCGGTTCGATGCGAGCGGCGCTGGCCGCGCTGGACGAGGTTCCGGGGACGGGCCGAAAAGTTGCTATCCTCGGGGAAATGCTGGAATTGGGGGAAGCGACCGGGGCGCTGCACCGCGAGGTCGGCGCCGCGGCCGCACGCTCGGGCCTGGAACTGCTGGTGTGCGTCGGCCCGAGCGCCGGGCGGACGGCGGAGGGGGCGAGGGCGGCGGGCCTGACGGAGGTGGCGACGTTCGAGGAGGTCGAGGCGCTGCTGCCGGAGTTGGGGCGGCTGGTCCGGGCGGGCGATCGGGTGCTGGTGAAGGGCTCGCGGGGCATGCGGATGGAGCGGGTGGTGGAGGGGATCCTGCGAGGCGCGGGCGATGCTGTATGAGTGGCTCTACCCGTTGCGGTTCGAGGCCGACTGGCTGTCGTGGCTCAACGTCCTGCGATACATCCCGTTCCGCGCGATCGCGGCGCTGCTGACGTCGCTGTTCCTGTCGTTCGCGATCTACCCGTGGTTCATCGTGAAGCTGCAGCGGCGGCAGATCGGCCAGGTGATCCGGGACGACGGTCCGAAGTCGCATTTCAGCAAGGCGGGGACGCCGACGATGGGCGGGTCGCTGCTGCTGATCGGGATGGTGATCCCGACCTTCCTGTGGGCGGACCTGGGGAACGCCTTCGTCTGGGCGATCCTGGGCGTCACGACGGGGTTCGGCGCCATCGGGTTCCTCGACGACTCGCTCAAGCTGCGGCGCAAGAGTTCGCGGGGGCTGCGCGGGTGGCACAAGTTCGGGCTGCAGTGGCTGGTGGCGTTGGGCGCGGGCTGGTTCCTGTTCCGCTGGAACGGATTCCACCCGGACTGGCTGGCGATCCGCGACACCGTGGCGTTTCCGTTCGCCAAGTGGTCGGCGTACGGGCTGGTGATTCCGTGGTGGGTCTACGTCGCGTTCGCCGCGTTCGTGATCGTCGGGACGTCCAACGCGGTGAATCTGACGGACGGGCTGGACGGGCTGGCGATCGGCCCGGTGATGATCGCCGGCTCGACCTACCTCGTGATGACCTACCTCGCCGGCACCACCCTCAAGCTGGCCCTCGAAGGGAAGGTGCTCCGCATCCTCACCGTCCAGCAGTACCTCGACATCCCGAAGATCGAGGCGGCGGGCGAGCTGACGATCTTCTGTGCGGCGCTGGTCGGGGCGGGGGTGGGCTTCCTCTGGTACAACACCTTCCCGGCGCAGGTCTTCATGGGCGACGTGGGCTCCCTGTCGCTCGGTGCCGCCCTCGGACTGCTCGCCGTGCTGACCAAGAACGAGCTGCTGTCCGTGGTGATCTGCGGCGTGTTCTTCATGGAGACGTTGTCGGTGATCACGCAGGTGGCCTCGTTCAAGTTGACGGGGAAGCGGGTGTTCCAGATGGCGCCGATCCACCACCATTTCGAGCTCAAGGGGTGGGCGGAGCCGAAGATCATCGTGCGGTTCTGGATCATCGCGATCATGCTGGCCCTGATCGGGCTCGGCTCGTACAAGCTGCGTTGAGGAGGTCCGGGATGGGCGGGGCGGCGACGAGCGGCGGGTTCGAGGGAGCGGGGGGAGGGCGAGACGTCGCGGGCCGGCGCTTCGCGGTGCTCGGCCTCGCCCGCACCGGGATCGGCGTGGCGCGCCTGCTGGCCCGCCGCGGCGCCCGCGTCACGGGCCTCGACCTCAAGCCGCGCCACCAGCTTCCGCCGGGAATCGACGAGATCGAACAGGCCGGCGTGCGCGTGATTCTGGGGCCGCACCCGGTCGAGGAGCTGCGCGGGGCCGACTGCATCGTGATCAGCCCGGGCATTCCGGATCTGCCGGAGGTGGCCGAGGCGGAGAAGGCCGGGGTGCGGGTCGTGTCGGAGGTCGAAGTCGGCCTGTGGTGGCTGCGGGCCCCCGTGGCGGCGGTCACGGGCACGAACGGCAAATCGACCGTCACCACCCTGATCTGCGAGATGGCCCGCCGCGGCGGACGACCCGTGTTCGCCGGCGCCAACCTCGGTACCCCGCTCGCCGACGCGATCGACGGCCCCGCGGATACGCCGGAAGGGCTCGTCGTCGCCGAACTCTCGAGCTTCCAGCTCGAACGGACCTCGTCGCTGCACGCGCGCGTCGCCCTGCTGCTCAACGTCACCGACGACCACCTGGACCGCCACGGGTCGCTCGCGGCGTACGCGGCGGTCAAGGGCCGCGTGTTCATGCACCAGACGCCGGACGACTTCGCGATCGTGCGGGCCGGCGACGAGGTGTGCGAGCGGCTGGCGGCGGAGGGGCGGGCGCGGGTCCTGCGCTTCGGCGCGCCCGGGACCGAGGCGTTCGCCGAAGGGGAGGAACTGGTGGTGCGGGCGCCCGGGACGGACGAGCTGCGGCTGCCGAGGTCGCTGCTGCGGATCCGCGGCACCCACAACCAGGACAACGCGCTGGCCTCCCTCCTCGCCGCCCGACTGCTCGACGTCCCGCCGGCGGCGATGGCGGAGACGCTCGGGACCTTCACCGGCCTGCCCCACCGGATGCAGCTGGTGGGCGAGGTGCGGGGGGTCGAGTACTACGACGACTCGAAGGCCACCAACGTCGGCGCGACGTTGCGGGCGATCGAAGGCCTGGACCGGCCCGGCGTGCTGGTCGCCGGCGGCCGCGAGAAGGGCGGCTCGTATGCGCCGCTGCGGGAGGCGATCCGGCGGAAGATCGTCCGGATCGTCTTGATCGGCGAGGCGCGGCGGGCGATGCGGGCCGAGCTGGGGGACCTGGTGCCGTGCGAGGAGGCCGAGACGCTGGAAGAGGCGGTGCGGCGCGCGGCGGCGGCGGCGACGCCGGGCCAGGCGGTGCTGCTGGCGCCCGCATACTCGAGCTGGGACATGTTCCGCGACTACGTGGAGCGGGGGAACCGGTTCGCCGAGGCGGTGCGGGAGCTGGCGCGCGAGGCGGGGCGGGAGGGCGGCGATGGCCGTTGAAGCGCGCCGCTCGTTCGCGGACGTCGGGCCGGGCGGCCTGGCGCCGGCGATCCCGCGGCCAGCCGCGGAGACGGCGCCGCCGGCGGCGGCGACCGGCGACTTCGACCGGGTGCTCGCCGCGACCGTGCTGTGCCTCGTCGCCTTCGGGCTGGTCATGATCTACAGCGCGAGCCACGTGCAGGCGCTCCGGCAGTTCGGCTCGAGCACCTACTTCCTGTCGCGCCAGGTGCTGTTCGCGGGGCTGGGCGTGGCGACGATGATCGGGATGTCGTACGTGCCGTTCCGGCTCTACCGGGCGCTGACCTACCCGATCCTCGCCGCCGGGCTGCTCGGGCTGATCGCCGTCGTCGGCGGCGCGGGCACCACGATCCGCGGCGCCACCCGCTGGATCGCGTTCGGGCCGGTGAATCTCGAGCCGTCCGAGCTGGCCAAGATCGCGGTCGTGATCTGGCTGTGCTACTCGGTGGCCAAGAAGCGCGACCTGGTGCGGTCGTTCTCGGTGGGGTTCGTGCCGCACATGCTGCTGGCGGGCCTGACGGCGTTCCTGTGCCTGCTGCAGCCGGACTTCGGCTCGGCGATGATCATCGCGTTCATGACCTTCGCGATCCTGTTCGTCGCCGGCGCGCGGATCTCGTACCTGATCGGGTCGCTGTTCGTGGCGGTGCCGGTGGTGTACCAGGTGATCGCCGGCTCCGCCTACCGTTCGGCGCGCATCCTCAGCTTCCTCGACCCGTGGAAGGACCGGCTGAAGACCGGCTACCAGCTGGTCGAGTCGCAGATCGGCTTCGGGGCGGGGGGGGTGCTGGGGCAGGGGATCGGCGAGGGGCGGCAGAAGCTGCTGTTCCTGCCGGACGCGCACAACGACTTCATCTCGTCGATCGTCGGCGAGGAGCTGGGCCTGGTCGGCGTGCTGCTGCTGCTCGGCGCCTTCGGCCTGCTGCTGGCGCGCGGCTACGCGATCGCCCGGCGCTGCCGGGACACCTTCGGCGGCTTCCTCGCGTTCGGGCTGACGACGCTGATCGGGCTGCAGGCGATCGTCAACGTCGGCGTCGCGATGGGGGCGCTGCCGACCAAGGGGCTGGCGCTGCCGTTCGTGAGCTACGGCGGATCGAGCCTGCTCGTGCACATGGCTTCGGTGGGCATCCTGCTCAACATCAGTCGCCACGCCGGCGCGACGCCGGCCGAGGCGGACGACGGGCGGTGAGGAGATGATCCGGCATTCGCATCATCGGTTGCACTTCGTCGGCATCGGCGGGATCGGCATGTCCGGGATCGCCGAGATCCTGGTGAACCTCGGCTACCGCGTCAGCGGCTCCGACCTCAAGGCGAACGACAACACCGCCCGGCTGGAGAAGCTGGGCGTGCGCATCGTCACCGGAGCGCACGCCGCCGAGCACGTGCCGCCGGGGACGGACGTGGTGGTCGTCTCGTCCGCGATCCGCTCCGGCAACCCGGAAGTGCTCGAGGCGCGCCGGCGGGGGATTCCGGTGATCCCGCGCGCCGAGATGCTGGCCGAGCTGATGCGGCTGCGGGAGGGGGTCGCGGTCGGCGGCACCCACGGCAAGACCACCACCACCTCGCTGATCGCCACGATCGCCGCCCATGCGGGGCTCGATCCCACCGTCGTCATCGGCGGACGCCTCAACGCCCTCGGCTCCAACGCCAAGCTCGGCCAGGGCGACTGGATCGTCGTCGAATCGGACGAGAGCGACGGGTCGTTCCTGCGCCTGTCGCCGCGGATCGTGGTGGTGACGAACATCGATCCCGAACACCTGGAGCACTACGGCGACTTCGAGAAGCTGCGCGCCGCGTTCCTGCAGTTCGCCAACGGCGTGCCGTTCTACGGGCTGACCGTGCTGTGCCTGGACCACCCGGTGGTGCAGGGACTGATCCCCGAGCTGACCAAGCGGTTCGTCACCTACGGCCTGGCGGCCCAGGCCGACTACCGGGCGCTCGACGTCCGCCCCGCCCTCGACGGCTGGGGCAGCACCTTCACGCTGCTCGTGCGCGGCACCGAGCGCGGCGAGATCACCGTGCGGATGCCCGGCACCCACAACGTGCTCAACGCGCTGGCGGCGCTGGCCGTGGCCGACGAGATGGGCGTCCTGCCGGTGCAGGCCGCCGAGGCGCTGGCGTCGTTCCGCGGCGTGCAGCGCCGCTTCACCGTGGCCGGCACGGCGGGCGGCGTGACCGTGATCGATGACTACGGCCACCACCCCGCCGAGATCGTCGCCACGCTCGAGGCGGCCCGCGGCTGCCGGCCCCGGCGCATCGCCGCGGTGTTCCAGCCGCATCGCTACACGCGCGTCGCCCGGCTGTTCGACGAGTTCGCGCGCGCGTTCAACCGCGCCGATCACCTGCTGGTGACCGAGATCTACTCCGCCGGCGAGGACCCGCTGCCGGGCGTCTCCGCCGCCAAGCTCGCGCAGGCGATCCGCCAGCACGGCCATCGCGACGTCACGTTCGTCCCGGAACTGGCCGCCGCCGTCGAGCACTTGCGCGGGTGGGTCCGCGAGGGCGACATGGTGCTGACGCTCGGCGCCGGCGACGTCGCCTGGGTCGGCCGCGAGCTGCTCCGCCTGCGCGGCGGGAGCGAGGGGATCGACCGGCGGGCGCCGTTCTCCAGCGAGACGACGCGCGGTCCCGGCGGCGCCGAGCGCCGGCGCCGCTCGTCGCGCCGGAAAGGGTAGGGGGCCGGGAGGACGATGTTCGGGCTGGGACGAAATCGGACGGCGCGGCGGACCAACATCCGGACGAACCCCCCGCCCGGCGCCGCCGAC
>JAAZOP010000134.1 GCA_012797735.1 Myxococcales bacterium | reverse complement strand
GCTAGCGCGCACTTCATCTGGGGGTTTCTCCTTTCTGTTTTTCATGGTCATGAGAGGAGATACCCCCTTCCCTTGCCCTGACACAAACGTCCGTACATCACCAAATCCGCGCGCGGGTTGCGCGCCTCGCGTTCGCCTGTCAAGATCACCCGGCGGCCCCACGCTGGGCCCCGGAGGGGAACACCATGACCCGACTCTTCCAAACGCTGTGCATCGCCACCCTCGTCGCCGCCGCCACCGCCTGCGGCAGCGTCGTCCAGGAAGAACCCGATGGACGAGCCGACGTCTCCGAGTTCACCGAAACCGGCGACGTCCCCCGCGACGTACCGGTCGATCTGCGCGCCGAAGACGGCCCGATCACCGACGGCGAACCTCCCCCCGACACCCCCGATGCCCCCGATACCGCCGATGCGCCGGACGTCGAACCCGAGTGCCTCCAGGCGTCCGACTGCGACGACGGCGAACCGTGCAACGGCGACGAGATGTGCGACAGCGGCACCTGCGTCCCCGGCACGTTCCTCCGCGACGGCACACCCTGCGCAACGGCGTCGGTGTCCGGAACCTGCCAGGCCGGATGGTGCGTGCCCACGCTCTGCCCCAACGGCGTCGTCAATCCCGAGGCGGGAGAAGAATGCGACGACGGCGGATCGGTGGCCGGCGACGGCTGCGAACCCAACTGCCGCTACACCTGCCACGGCAACCTGGAATGCGCGGACGACAACCCGTGCACCGGCGACCGCTGCGCCGAGAACGAGGCCGGCCAGATCTGCGTCCACCCGTCCGTCGCCGACGGCACGGAGTGCGAAGACGGAAATCCCTGCACCGTGGAGGACGAGTGCTCCGGCGGAACGTGCACCGCCGGCGACTCCCGCTCCTGCGACGATGACGACGATTGCACGACCGACACCTGCGACCCGACCCGTTCCGCCGGAACCCTGTCCTTCCCCTGCTTCCACGACCGGTTGCCGAACTGGTACTACGACGAGGACCGCGACACCTTCGGCGACCCGGCGCAGTCCCTCTGTGCGCGCACAGCCCCCACGCACTACGTGGCCAACGACGACGACTGCTGCGACCAGTTGTCCGCGGTCAACCCGGACCACTCGGCCTACGAAGCGACGCCCTACCGCTGCGGGGACTTCACTTTCGATTCCTACGACTGGAACTGCAACGGCGCCCCGGAACCGGAACGGGAAGGCCTCGTCGTTGGCACCTGCCGCTACGAACCGAGCTCGGGCACCTGCAGGGGCATCACCACCCCGGGTTGGTGCGCCGTGGGCGTGACGCCCCCCGATGGCACCTACACCTGCGGCGATACCCCCGGCTGCGGAGAAATCGGCGGTTGGGTCTCGGAGTGCACGACCGCCCCCCCGGCCGGACTCGACGGCGGGACCGACGCCGAAACCTTCCTCGACGTCGCGACCGACACCGCCGACGGCGGCACCGACACCAGCACCACGACCTGCCGCCCGGTCGTCGTCGCCACCGTCCAACGCTGCCGCTGAACCCCGTCACCCCGCGACGCCGTCACAACGAGACGCGGTTCTTGCCGGACTGCTTCGCCCGGTAGAGCGCCTGGTCGGCACGCGCGAACAACCCGACCGGGTCGCTCGCGTCGGCTGGAAACGAGGCGACCCCGATCGAGATGCCGGGCCGCAACGCGATCCCGTCCTTCCCGTAGGGATGCGCGTTCACCGCCTGCAGGATCTCCACCCCGACCTGCGCCGCCCGCGCCGTGTCCAGCCCCGGCAACGCCGCGACGAACTCGTCGCCGCCGAAACGCGCCGCGATGCCCCGCCCCCCGAGCACCCGGCCGATCACCCGCCCCGTCTCCCCGATCACGTACGCCCCGAACAGATGCCCGTGCGTGTCGTTGATCCTCTTCACCCCGTCCATGTCCATGCACAACATCCCGACGCACCCCCCGAACGAACGCGCCGTCTGGATCATCACCTCCAACTCGCGGTCGAACTTTCGCCGCACGAACAGCCCCGACAGGTCGTCGATGTCCAGCATCCGCTGGAGCTCCTGGTCGAGCGCCTGTTCGAGCTTGTCGCGGAGGTCGAAACGCAACACCGTCCGGCCCAGGATCACCGTGTCGCCCGGAGCCAGGATCGCCTCCCGCACCGGCTGGCCCCGCACGATCGTCCCGTTCGTGCTCCCCAGATCGACCACCGCCCACGCGTCCCCCCGGTCCTCGATCCGCGCGTGACGCCACGAGACCCCCGCGTCCCCCAACACCACGTCGCAACCCGGGTCGCGGCCCAGCTCCACCGTGCCGGCGATCGCGATCCGCTTGCCGACGTCGATCCCGCCCATCACCACCAGCACCGGACGGACCGACTCCTTCAACGCCGCCGCCAACTCCTCCTTGAGCTTCGCGCCGTCCTGGATCTGCACCGTCGCCTCGACCCCGGGCGAACGCACCCGCGCCCCGGGCGAGGTGGTCGTCACGCCGCCGGACAGCGGCTCGGGCGACGTCGTACGGTCCGTCCGCTCGGCCATCGAAACCGCAGTCTACCACGCCCGCCGCGCGTTGGCTGCTCCCCCAGCGCCTCGCCAAAGTCGCCGCCGCCAATGCCTGACGGGCTCCGGGCTCGAGACTGCAGGCCGGCGGCATCACGATCGCCATGTCGCTCCCGGAGCCTGCCCCGAAAATCGCCCGTCTCCTGCACGTTCGCCCAGCGTTTTCGTGATTCGTGGGTCGCCCGTCAGGGCGGTGGGTAACTGAAGTCTGGAGCCGGCAGCCTCGCGCCGGCCCGCACGCTCAAGGAACCGCCGCCGCCGCTCCCGCCGCCGCCGCCCCCAGCCGGAACTCGATCCGCTGGTACCCCTCCATCGGCGCGAACACCGGAACCGTCCCGTCCGTCAGGAACAGCTCCCGCGCACCGCTCAGGTCCAACCCCTCCTGGTGCAACAACACCCCCCCGTCGCACGTCACCACCCGGAAACCCCAGCTCCCCGGCTGGAGCGCGAAGTCCCGCCGCATCCCCGGCGACACCGCCTCGTTCGGCCCCAGCCAGTCCTGACCCACCGACGTCTGGTCGCTCGGCCACAGGTAGACGAAACAGATCGGCACCGACGTGGCGTTGATCAACGCCACCGGGTTCGTCCCGGCATAGCGCGCCGACCAGTCCGGCTCCCGCGGAACCCGGGTCCCGAAACACGCGGCCACCGCCGCCGCCACCGCCAGACCCGCGCCGACCCGACCCGCGACAGACGACATCTCCGCCCTCCCGCGCCGGACTCACAACCAGCGGCGGATGCGGAAATAGACGAGCAGCAATCCGCCGACCAGCACCATCAGACCCAACGCGAACAGGTAACCGTACGGCCAACCCAACTCCGGCATGTTCCCGGGCTGCGCCGTGTCGAAGTTCATCCCGTACACCCCAGCAATGCACGTCATCGGCATCATCACCGTCGTGATCACCGTCAGGAACTTCATCACCTCGTTCAGCCGGTTCGACGCCGTCGACAGGTACGCGTCCAACACCCCCCCGATCAGGTCGCGGTACGACTCCGCCAGGTCCGCCACCCGCGTCAGATGATCGTGCACGTCCCGGAAGTACGGCCGGAACTCCTGCGGCACCAGGTCGAGCTCGTTCCGCGACAGCGCCAGCAGGATCTCCCGGTGCCTCCCCGACGCTCGGCGGATGCGCTGCAACGACCGCTTCAGCGTCAGGATCGTCTCCAGCGTCTCCCGGCTGGGACGATCCAGCACCGCCTCCTCCAACGCCTCGATCTCGTCGTTGATCCGATCCATCACCGGACCGTACGCGTCGACCAGCCGGTCCAGGAACTCGTACAGCAACATCGCCGGCCCCCGCCCGAACGCCTTCGCCGACCGGCCCAACAGCTCGGACAACTGCCGCACGCACTCCACCGGCCCCTCGTGGTACGTCAACAACAGACGCCGCCCCAACACCACGTCGACCTCGGTCGTCTCGAACGGATCGACCTTCGGCTCCGCCGGCAACCGCGCCTCGTGCACCGTCAACAACAGGTGGTCGTCGAAGTCCTGGATCCGCGCGCTCGAACTCGGCTCCAGACACGTCGCCACCACCACCGGATGCAGCCGCAGCGGGTCCGTCAACACCGCCGGCTCGTCCCCCGCCGGCGCCTCGATGTCGATCCAGAGCCACACCCGCTCGTCGGCCAACAGCCCCGGCAGCTCCGCCCGCGCCGCCTCGCGGACCACCGCCTCCCCCTGCCGGTAAGCCAGGATCCGGATCATCGCCGCTCAGTGCTTCGTGACCGCCTCGGCCGCCGTCCCGGCCAGGTCGTCGATCGCGCCCCAGTCCACGTCCGGAAACCGCCGCCGCAACCCCTCCCGCTGCTCCGCATCCAGCGACCGCCACCGGTCCACCAACGCCCGCCGCGTCTGCTCCTGCTGCGCCAGCAACTCGCCCCGCAGACGGTCGTGGTGCCGCGCCAACGCCAGCGCCAGCAACCGCCCCGCCAACAGGAAACCGCAGCCGAACTCCATCGCCAGCAACAACGGCACCAGCACCAGCGCCCACTCCAGCGACGCCAGGAGCAGCAGGGCGCCCGCGCCCACGATCCCCGCCGCCGCCAGCGTCACGATCGCAAACACACGCCACCGGGTCGAACGGTAGAACCGCTCCATCTCCATCCCGCCACCCGCCTCGCGGTCCTCCCCCGCCGGGCCGCCCTCCGCCACCGGCCCCTCCGACCCTCCACCCGGCCGCTCCACGCTCATCGCACCGAGTCTACCCCCCCCCTACCCCTCGTCAACCCCACCCCCTCCTCATTCATCGTGATCGTGAGCGTGATCGTGAGCGTGAGCGTGGTCCCCCCCGCGCTCGCGGTCGCCCTCGCCCCCGCCCGTGGCCGCCGCCCCCCGGACCGCGCTATCCTCGGTACCCCGATGCCCCGCCCCCCCGCCCTGCTCCTCGTCGTCGCCATCGGCTGCGGCCGGGCCGCACCCGAACCCGCTCCCGACTCGACCGGCCGACCCGACCGCTCCACCCCGCAAGAACCCGGCGCCGCCCGCCGCCCCGCACCCGCGGACGCCGCCGCGTCCGAAGCCGACTCGACGGAAGTGCCCGCCGAACAGATCACCGCCCGCCCCGGCGCCGCCCCGCCGGATGCCTCG
>JAAZOP010000133.1 GCA_012797735.1 Myxococcales bacterium | reverse complement strand
CCCGCTTGCAGGGGTTCGCGGCGACGGCGGCGGACGCGCGGGCGGCGCGGGAGGCAGGCGTCGAGCGGGTCGTCTACGTGTGCGGGGAGCGAACGGAGTGCCCGGAGCGGGCCGAGGCGGCGCGCGGGCGATGGGAGCGCGCGGGCGTCGCCGTCGAACGGCTCGTGATGGAGGGCGTGGGTCACGCCTATCCGGACGACTTCGACGCGCTGGCGGAACGGGTGTTCGCGGCGCTGGCGGTCGAGCGGTGAGGGGCGGCCGGCGTGCCGTCGCGGTCCGCGCCGAAGGGACGCGCGCGACCGGGCCCGGGCGCGGCGGATCCGCAGACGGAGGGCCGGACGATCAGCGGCGGGCCCGGCGCGCCGTCTGGTCGCCGTCCGGGCGGTGCAGGACCAGCGCATCGTCCCGGAACGTGATCTGCAGGTCGCTCACCCGCACGTAGAAATCGACCGCGCTCGCCGCATACAGCCGCGCCGGCGGCTCGTCCGGGCTGATCAACACCAGGTGGTCCTCCTCCCGCTTCACCTCCAGGTACAGGCCCCGCTCCAGCCGATACCGGCCGACCCACAGGTCGAGCAGGTAGGTCGACAATTCCACGGTCGGCCGCAGTTCCACCGCTTCCTGTCGGCCGAGCGCCACGCGTCCGATCTGGTCGACGACGTCGCTGGAGGTGTCGGACAGGACGACGACGCCGAGGCCGGCGTCGGGGTCGAGCGCCAGGAAGCTGCGGCAGCCGCCGGTCTGGCCGGTGCGCCACAGCGTCCGGCCGTCCTCCATGATCTGCCAGCCGAGCGCCATCCGATCGGTCAGGGGCGTGCGGGCGAACGCCAGGGCGGCATCGATCGACGACTCCAGGTAGCCGAGGTTCGCGCCGAGGAGGGCGAGCAGATCGTTGGCCGTGGAGCGCAGCCCGCCCGCTCCGGCGAAGGCGCCGAAACTCCACGGCCCCACCGCGACCAGGTCCCCGTCGTGTCCCTGCGCCAGCCCCTCGATCGTGATCCCGGTGTGGCGCATCCCGAGCGGCTCGAGGATCCGCTCGCGGAGCGTCGTCTCGTAGTCCGGCGCGAGCACCTGGGCCAGCAGCGCGATCCCGAGGTTCGACACGGCGAAGGTCTCCCCCGGCGGCGTCTGCGGCCGGAATCGGCCGAGGTACTCGTGGAGCTTCGCCACCGTGTAGTCCGCGTACGGGTCGGTGAGGTCGGCCGGCGCGAAGTTGTCCGGCCGGCGCGGCAGTCCCGCCGTGTGCGTCGCCAGGTGCCGCAGCGTGATCTCCTCCGGGAACGACACCTCCGGCGGCAGGTACTTGCGCACCGGGTCGTCCAGGGCCACGAGCCCTCGCTGCACCGCGTCGGCCAGCAGGAGCCCGGTGAACACCTCGGTCACCGACCCCAGCTCCACGACCGAGTCGCCATCGATGGTTCCATACGCGTAGACGCGCGGGCCGCGCGAATCGGCGAGACCCACGACCAGCCCCGAGACCCACTCGCCTTCCAGCACCGGAGCGACGGCGGCATCGATCCGCTCTCGCTCTCCCGGCGGAGGAAACGGCTCCTCTTCCGGAGGCGGTGGAGGTGCCGCCGGTGGGGCGGGGCATCCCGAAGCCAGGACTCCGACCACCAGGAGTGCGACAGTCTGACGCATGTGGTGCACGGTAGCTTGTCCGCCCCGAGGCCGTCAAATGCCGGTTCGGCCTCGCGGCGCAGCGACGGGACGCGACCGGCCCGCGCTTTGCAGAACCGCCTTCCCGATGTTACGAAACGGCTCTGCGGCTCGCCGGACCGCACGGTGCGCTCGCGGGAGGAGGACGACGATGTTCGACCGCGCCATCCGAACGCTCATCCTCGCAGCCTACGCTCCGGTCCTCGCCGGCGGACTCGCGGCGTGCGACGAGGGCTCGACGCACCTGACGGGCGACCCGGACGGGACCGCCGACGGGCGCGACGAGGCGGTGCGTCCCGAGGTCGAGGGTTCCTTCGACGACGCCGGGCTGCGGGATCCCGGTTTCGACCCGGGCGACCTGGGCGAGGACGGAGAGGCCGCGGACGCGCGGCCGGAGTGCCGGGCGGAGTGCCCGAACGATCCGCCGGACAGTCCGATCGGGGAGCCGTGCCTGGAGGACACCGACTGTCTGTCGGGGCTGACGTGCTGGCCGGAGTCGGTGGAGGTGTGGGACGGGGAAACCTACACGTACTGGGCGGGCGGGTACTGCGCGAGCATGGGCGTGGGCTCCGCCGCGTGCAGCCCCGACGACCCGACGAGTTGTCCGACGGGCAGCACCTGCATCCCGTTCGGGGACTGGATGGGGCTCGAGTACTACGGCTGCATGGACCTGTGTTCCACCGCCAGCTACGACGGCGTGCCGTGGCGCGACAACTGCGACTGCCGGGACGGGTACGCGTGCGACCTGACGAGCGGGCTGTGCCTGAGCGGCTGTTCGAACGACCGCGAGTGCTGCGAGATCTGGATCGATGCCAACGAGAACGGGCGGCGGAACGCGGGCGAGGTCACGCTGCTGGACGCGAGCCGCTGCCTGGACACCTGCGACCCGTGCTCGTTCACCTGTACGCAGCACGGGTGTCCCGGCGGCGACTGTGCGATCGGCGGACCCTGCGAGCACGATTCGGACTGCCCGGCGCTGGCGACCTGCTGGACCGAATCGTGGGGGATCCCGGGCGGGCTGTGCGTCCTGTCGCGCTGCGACCTGGTGGGACGGGAGTGCCCGGCGGGGTCCGGCTGCGCGAACCTGGGCAGCATCTACGAGCCGTACTTCACGTGCATGGTGCCGTGCGTGTCCGGCACGCGGCCGGGGGACGAGGGGTACCCGTGCCGGGACGTCGCCCCGGCCGGACCGTCTCCGGGGGATCAGGCCTGCATGCCGCACGACCCGTCGGCCTGGTTCGACGGCACGGGCGCCGACGGCTACTGCTACCCGGGGAACTTCCCGGGCGGCGACCGGCCGTTCGGTGCGACGTGCACCGAGGATTCCGAATGCCGTTCGCCGGCGGGGCTCGGCCTGTGCGCGACCTGGCTGGGGCCGGGGTTCTGCGCGGCGATGTGCGACGAGCGGACCGCGCGGGCGGGGATCTGCGAGATCGATCCGGCCGCGCCGGCCGCCACCGGCGTCTGCTTCCTCAGCGTCTGCCTCGAAACCTGCGACGTGCCGGACGGTCCGCGGGGCGCCAACGGGTGCGACAACCCGACGATGGCCTGCTACGCGGGCGTCGGCTTGAGCGGCTACCTGTGGGTCGCCGAGGGTCGCGACCCGGCGCCCGGGTTCTGCTATCCGGCCTGCGACACCGACCGGTTCTGCGAGCGTCTCTGGGGGGCGGGTTCCGTCTGCGACACCCGGTCCGGAGTCTGTTCGATCTGACGCTGCCGCCGCATCAGGGCGCCGCGGGCGGCTCCGGTTCCGGGTCGCGCGGATGGGGCAGGCTCGCCGCGCCGTACTCCAGCGCGTAGAGGAACGAGGTCTTCGGGTCCCGCAGGACGCGCTCGGCGATCAGCGCCTGCGGCACCACGTCGCCATCGACGTAGCGCCGGACCAGGGCCTCCGCCCCGGCCTTGTCGCCGTTCGCCTTGAGCTGGCCCACCAGGCGCATCAGTTCCTCGATCGCGGCCGGGAGCTTGTCGAAATCGACGGAGAACACGCCCTGGTCGGTGCCGTTGGCCGCGGTGCCCTGGGGGTCGAAGCGCAGGGCGCCGCGATCGAGGAGGAATCCGAACTGGATCGCGGCGAGCTGGCTGTACGGCTTCGGCTCGCCCGTGGCGGTGTACATCCCGCGCGAGATGTGGCCCGTGGCCCACAGCAGGCTGTCGGTCCAGGTCCGCTTCGCCATCGCCTCGTCGATCACGCCGCGGCCCTGGAGGAACAGCGTGAGCCACAGGGCGCCGGTCTGCGCCTTGAGCTCCTCGAGCACGGTGGCGAGCGGTCCGCCGAAGATGTCGTCGTCCACCTTCCCCCGCACCTTGTACTCGTGCGACGGGCCCAGGTTGTGCGTCGCCTCGTGGAGGATCGTCGACAGCAGCCCGGGCTCGCGGTCGTCGGAGTACCAGGCGAGGGTGGCGGCGTCGAGCAGCGCCTCGGCGCGGCGGCGGAACATCCGCAGGGAGTCCGGGTCGGTGTAGAGGTTCGTCATCGCCACCGTGCGACCCCGCCCTTCGTTCGCGACCGGGCCCCAGTTGGGGAGGCTCTGGCCGATCGTCGCGCCCATCGGGTCGCGGTCGTCGCCGTGGTTCGTGACGATGTCGATGAAGTCCGGCAGGTGGAACGTGACGGTGCGCGCCCGGTAGGGAGGACCGATCCGCTTCGCCAGCTCGTTCTCCATCTCCTGCTGGACCGGTTGCAGGCGCTGCTGCCAGGCGAGGGAGCCGGAGTTGATGCGGGCCAGCGTCAGGTGGAATCCGGCCTTGGTGTTGCACGGCTCCCAGTAGGTCTCGTCGGGCGCGACGCGGACGTACCACTTCGAGTTCTCGGCGTTCATCGCCGCCCACGCCTCGTCGGCCGGCTCCCACTGGTTCGTCTCGAACGCCGTCGCCGCCGCCTCGAGGTACCGCACCAGCGCCCCCTCCTCGGGAACGGCCGAGATGTGCCGCGCGGCGCGTCGCAACTCGACCGCCACGGTCTTCATCTCGGCGGCGTACGCCTCGTGGTAGGGCACGGCCCGCAACCCGCCGGCGCCGTCGTCGCGGACCACGGTGAAGTGGCCCATCAGCGTCTCGGCGTCGGGCCGGGCGGCGAGCTGCGCGCAGAAGTCGTCGGCCTCCTGCAGCGCGGCCGGATAGGCATCGACGGGCTGCTTCGGGCACCCCGGGATCGCGCAGCACTTCTCGTTCTTCTCGGTATTGGGGGCGAGGCAGCGGGTGCCCCAGTTGCGCAGGAACAGGAACCGGCTCGCCGGGTCGTCCGCCGGCAACCGGGCTTCGAGCGCCGCGGCGCCGGACTGGACCGCGTACAGGCGGTCGATCGCCTCGCCGGCGAGCAGCATCCGTTCCAGGAACAGCCGCTCCGCCTCGGACAGGGTCGACAGGTCGTTGTAGATCAACGTCGGATAGCCCTGGTCCAGCTCCTCCGCGACCAGCTTGCGCCGCTCGGCTTCCTCGGGCGGCAGTCCCGCCAGCACCGCCGCCGGGTCGGCCGCCAGCGCCGCCATCCGCGCGTACGTCTCGTCGAACGAAGCGGTGAACCCGCCCGACTCGATCCAGCCGCCGGTCGGCCCGCGGAACAGCAGCAGCGCGGTCTCGCCGGGGTCGATCGCCCCGTCGCCGTTCGCGTCCGCACGCCAGAACAGCGGCAGACCGACGTGCGCGGCGAGACGGTTGAAGGTGTCCCGGTCGAGCCGCGAGCGGTCCGGGGCGGCCGGCTCCGCCGCATCGGCGCCCGGCGGCGGGGCGGCATCGCTCGGCTGCGCCGCCGGCACGTCGGCCGTGGCGGTCGGCGGCGGGGCGGCATCCGGCGCGGGCTTGCCCTTCTTGCAGCCGGCGGCGGCGAACGCGAGACACAGGGCGACGGCGGCGGCGGTGCAACGGTGCGTCATGACGCGGTCCTCCTCGGCCGAGTCGTATACCACAGCCGAAGGGAAAAGGGGTCGGCACGGCCCGCGCGTGAAGGCCCGGCCGCCCAATCTCGCCCGCCGGACCCACCTGCCGCACGAGAAAAGGATCGGTGGTTGCCGCGGATGAGAAAGAAAAGGGCCGCCGGCTCCGGCGGAGATACTCGTTGTGCTTCGTCGTCTGTCGGGCTATGGTGCCCCCAAGTTCCTGCAGGGGACAGGAGTGCAATTGCAGCACCGAGTCCGCGCACGAGGAGGGCGCGACGAGGTTGCAGTTGCAGAGGGACAACTCGGGGTTAGGATGGTCCGAGCCGGCGGCGGGCATCAGCCGCGAACACCAGGAATCGAAGGAGGACGTGAGAATGGAACCGACCAAGACCACCCAGGAAGTGCCGCGCATCCCGTTGATCGGGGATCCGGCGCCAGCGTTCAAGGCCATGACGACCCAGGGGGAGATCAACTTCCCCGCCGACTACAAGGGCAAGTGGGTGATCCTGTTCAGCCACCCGGCGGACTTCACGCCGGTCTGTACGACCGAGTTCATGACCTTCGCCCGCATCGAGCCCGAACTGGAGAAGCTGAACTGCAAGCTGATCGGGCTGTCGATCGACAGCCACTACAGCCACATCGCCTGGCTCCGCACGATCAAGGAGAAGATCGAGTGGAACGGGATGAAGGGCGTCGAGGTGAAGTTCCCGGTCATCGCCGACCTGACGATGGATGTCGCGAAGGCCTACGGGATGGTGCAGCCGGGCGCCAGCAACACGCAGGCGGTCCGGGCGGTGTTCTTCATCGACCCGGAGGCGAAGATCCGTGCGCTGATCTACTATCCGCTGTCGAACGGCCGCAACTTCGACGAGGTGCTGCGGCTGCTCAAGGCGATGCAGACGTCGGACAAGCACAAGGTGGCCACGCCCGCCGACTGGCGACCGGGGGACAAGGTGATCATCCCGCCGCCGGGCTCGTGCGGCACGGCGGCCGAGCGGGTGGCCGGGGCCGGCAAGGACTACGAGTGCCTCGACTGGTTCCTGTGCCTCAAGCAGCTTCCCCCCGAGAAGTAGGGTAGGGCCCATCTTCCCCGGCACGCCTCTGCCGGCTCGTCGAGGTGGCCCGGCGCGCACCCGTGCGCCGGGCGCGAAGGCGCCTTCCGGCTGCACCGCACCTCAACCCGACCGCTCCGCCGTGCGGCGTCGACGCCGGACGCCGGCGACACCCCGGCGACCGGATGCGGGAGCTTGACGGGGTGCGGGGGGCCAAGCTAAGCGGGAGCCGCGCGGGTCGAGGATGGGCCTCGACCGAGCGGGGCGGGTGGGTGCGATTCTCCGGGCGGCGGCTCTCGGGCCGGCGCCGCCCGGCTTCGGCGCTGAACGGCCCGCGTGGGGAACCGGGAGGTTTCGCATGACCCTCTCCGTGACCGGCAAGAACCTGACGATCGATGACGTGGTGAAGGTCGCCCGCGAGGGCGAGAAGGTCGAACTCCACCCCGATGCGCTGGAGCGCATCCGGCGCTGCCGGGCCTTTCTCGAACAGCGCCTGGCGGCGCGCGAGATCATGTACGGCACGAACACCGGGATCGGCGAGTTCTCCGAGATCGTGCTCGACGACGAACAGGTCAAGCAGTTCCAGCGCTACCTGGTCTACAACCACGCGGCGGGGATCGGCGAGCCGTGCGCGATCGAGGAGGTGCGGGGCGCGATGCTCTCCCGCATCAACGTGCACGCCCAGGGATACTCGGCCTGCCGTCCCGAGATCACGCAGTGCTACGTCGAGATGCTGAACAGGGGCGTGACCCCCGTGGTCTGTCGCAAGGGATCGGTCGGCGCCTGCGGAGACCTGGCCCCGATGAGCCAGATCGCCCTGGCGTTGCTGGGCGAGGGGGAGGCGTTCTTCGAGGGGACGCGGATGCCGACCGCCCGGGCGCTGGAGCGGGCCGGGATCAGGCCGCCCGGCCTGCAGGCCCGCGACGGTCTCGCCGCGATCAACGGCTCGAACCTCATCACCGCCATCGGCTGCCTGACCCTGTACGACGCCGAACGCTGGCTGGTGCAGTCCGAGATCGCCGCGGCGATGACGCTGGAAGCGCTCAAGGCGAACATGAAGCCCTACGACCGCCGGCTCCATGTCCTGCGCGGATTCCCGGGCGCGGTCACCAGCGCCGAGAACCTGCGCAAGGTGATGGAAGGCTCCGACCTGCTCGCCGGCAAGACCAAGACCAAGGTCCAGGACGCCTACTCGATGCGCTCCACGCCCCAGGTCGTCGGCGCCGCCCGCGACCAGCTCCGCTGGACCCGCTCGCAACTCGAGACCGAACTCAACGGCGTGGCGGACAACCCGATCTTCGTCGCCGGCGACAAGGTCGTGCTGACCGGCGCCAACTTCCAGGGAACCCCCATCTCCCTGCCGCTCGACACCGCCGGCGCCGCCATCGCCATGATCTGCGTGCTCTCCGAGCGACGTCTCAACCGACTGACCAACCCCGCCTTGTCGGTAGGTCTCCCGCCATTCCTCACCAAGGGAGCCGGCATGTTTTCCGGCCTGATGTTGAGCCAATACACCGCCGCCATGCAGGTGGTGGAACAGAAGATCCTGTCGACCCCGGCCTTCCTCCAGTCGAGCCCCGCGGCGGCGGACCAGGAGGACTTCGTCTCGATGGGAATGAACTCGGCCCTCAAGACGAAACAGATCCTCGAGGTGGCCAACGGAGTCCTGGGGATCGAGTTCATGGCGGCGGCCCAGGCGCTGGACTTCCGCGACTACACCCCGGGCAAGGGAACGCTGGCGGCCAAGGCGGAGATCCGCAAGCACGTCGCCCACCTCGACGAGGACCGGCCGCTGTTCGACGACCACAACGCGATGCTGGAACTGGTCCGCAGCCGCGCGATCCTGACCGCGGTCGAGGCGGCGGTCGGCCCCCTGGCGCTGTACTAGCCGCGCGCACGCGCCGATTCTTCGACTCGCATCCCGCCAAACGTCCGCCCGTGTCGCCGGGAGTTCCGGGCGGGCGGTTCGTGGTGTATGCTGCCCGCGGAGTTGGAGATGGAGTCCCGAGAGCGCCTGGTCTTCGCCCTGGACGTCCCCGACGGTCGCGAGGCCCTGCGGTTCGTCCGCCTGCTGCGCGACGAGGTCGCGACGTTCAAGGTCGGTCTGGAACTGTTCTGCGCCGAAGGTCCGCCGCTGGTGCGGGAGGTCGCCCGCTGGGGCGGCGCGGTCTTCCTGGACCTGAAGCTGCACGACATCCCGGCGACGGTTTCCCGGGCGGTGTCGCGGGCGGTGGCCCATGGGGGGGTGCGGTGGTTGACGGTCCACACCGGAGGAGGGCGCGAGATGCTGCAGCAGGCGGTGGCCGCCGCCGGCCCCAAGACCGGAATCCTGGGGGTCACGGTGCTGACCAGCCTCAACGACGCCGCCGCCGTGGAGGCCGGGCTCAACCCGCCGATCGCGCGCCTGGTCGTCCGCCGCGCGGCGTTGGCCGTCGAGTGCGAGTGTGCCGGGGTGGTCTGTTCGCCGAACGAGGCGGGGGCGATCCGGCGGGTGGTGGGGCCCGGTCCGCTGATCGTGACGCCGGGCATCCGGCCGCCCGGCAGCGCGGCGTCGGACCAGGTGCGCGTGGCCGACCCCGCGGCGGCGATCGAGGCGGGGGCCGACGTGCTGGTCGTCGGACGACCGATCCGCGACGCCGCCGACCCCGTGGCCGCCGCCCGTGCGATCCGGGCCGCCATCGAGACGACGTCGGGGGTGCGCTGATGGGCCGCCGCGGATCCTCTTCCGGCATCAAGTCCTCCGGCGGTCCGGCGGAACGCGACGCGGCCGGCGGCGGCGCGGGCGGCGTGCGCCGCCACCGCCACGGCGACCGGGTCCACACGACCCCCTCCACCCCGCCGCCCGGCCTGCAGGTCCCGCTCGAGTTCGAACGCGCCGCGGGCCTGCCGAGCGACGAGGCCGGCGTTCCGGCCGGCGAGGGCCGCATCCTGCTCGGGCCGCACGCCGTGGCCGAGGCGCTGCGCGCCGGCCGGCGCGAGGTGCAGGTCGTCTTCCTGTCGGCGGTCGAGAAGGGGGAGCGCTTCCGCGACGTCGCCCGCCTCGCCCGCTCGCGCGGCGTCGCCGTGCGCCAGGCCGAGCCGGCCCTGATCGAGACCCTCGCCGCCGGCCGCACGCACCAGGGGATCGTCGCCCTGGCCGGCACGTATCCGTACCTCGGCCTCCGGGAGTTCGAGCAGGTCGTCGCCGAGCGGGGCGCGGAGGTGCTGGTCGTGGCGCTGGACCAGATCCAGGACCCGCAGAACCTCGGAGCCGTCCTCCGGTCCTGCGTGGCGTTCGGCGTCGACGTCGTGGTGCTTCCCGAGCGGCGGGCGGCGTCGGTGACCGAGGCCGTGGTGCGGGCCAGCGCGGGCGCCACGGAACTCTGTCGGATCGCGCGCGTCCCGAACCTCGCCGAGGCGTTGCGGCGCCTCGCCGCCGCGGGCGTCGAGATCGTGGGCCTCGACCCGGAGGGAGAGGTCTCGCTGGCCGAGGCCGGACTGCGCCCGCCGCTGTGTCTCGTGCTGGGCAGCGAGGGGCCCGGGTTGCGGCGACTGACCGGCGAGCTGTGCCACCGCCGCCTGCGCATCCGCATCGCCGCGGGCGGCGTCGCCTCGCTCAACGTGTCGGTGTCGGCGGGGATCGTGCTCCACGCCGTCCGGAATTTCCCGCCGCCGCCGGCGTAGGTCTCGCCGGTGTACCCGTTCACGGCCTCCAGCACGGCTGGCCAGAGAACGAGCGGCGCGTCGGCGAGGGCCGCGCCCGACAGGCCCGCCGCCCTACGGACCCGCGCCCGACAGCGCCGCCCAGGCGAGCAGGCCGGCCGCGTAGGAGGCCGCGGTGCCCAGCGTCCCGAACGCCAGCGCGAGCCAGGGCCGGTGCGGCACGAGCAGGGCCCAGAACACCAGCGCCTTTACCAGCGCCGTGGCCGCCTCGCCGACCGCGAGGTAGAGCGCGTAGTTCGCGGGGTCGAGCGCCGCGGGGAACGCGAACCACGGCACGTACCAGAACGCGGGGTGGGTGAGCGCGATGCCGAGAAGGGCGGCGCCCAGGATGCGGAGATCCGAGGCGAGCAGGCGCACTCGACGGGCGACGAACAGGGCGACCGGCAGTTCGACCGCCAGGGTCAACGCCGCACCGATCGCGTACTGCTCGTGGTAGGTCACGGGACCTCCCGGCGCGGCTCGCGCACCACGCCATCCACCATCGTGAACCGCGGGCGCAGGTCGTCCAGTTCGTCGAGCGGCACGGCCAGGGGATCCCGGTCCAGGACGGTGACGTCGCCCGGCCGGCCCGGTTCCAGGCGTCCCGAGGCCGCCGGGGAACCCGACGCGAGCGCGGCGCCTTCGGTCATCGCCCGCAGCGCGGCGCGGACGTCGAGGCACTGTCCGGGGTACCACCCCTCGGCCGGTTCTCCCTCCGCGTTCCGTCGCGTCGCGGCCGCGCGGAGCGTGGCGAACGGGTCCGGTTCCTCCACGGGGAAGTCGGTGCCGAAGGCCAGCGTCGCGCCGGACTCGGCCAGCGCGCGCCAGGCGTACGCCAGCCGGATCCGGTCGGGCCCCACCCGCGCCTCGGCCCACGGCATGTCGGACACGGCGTGGACCGGCTGCATCGAAGCGACGATGCCGAGCGCCGCGAGTCGCGGCAGGTCGGCCGGCGCCACGACCTGCACGTGCTCGATCCGCGGCACGCCGGTCCGAAGGCCCTCGGCCTCCAGCCGTTCGAACGCGTCCAGGGCGTTCCGGACGCCGGCGTCTCCGATCGCGTGGACGGCCAGGGCCAGGCCGCGGGCGGCCGCCTGCCGGCCGAGTTCGACGAGGCCGGGGACGGACGTCACCTCCAGGCCTCGATGTCCCGGTTGGTCGGCGTGGTCTTCGAGCAACAGGGCGCCGCGGCTGCCGAGCGCGCCGTCGGCGAACCCCTTCACGCCGGCGAGCCGCAGGCGGGGTCCGAGCGGGCCCGCGTGACGGTCGTCCGGCAGCGGCCGCGTGCCGTCCAGGTACGCGACGACGCGCAGCGGGAGCCGGCCCTCCCGGGACAGCGCCTCCAGCTCCAGGAGATCCTCGGCCGTCACGCCCATGTCGTGGACGGCGGTCAGCCCGCGGTCGGCGAGGTGTTCCAGGGCGCGCCGCAGGTCCTCGCGGCGGGTCGCCGGGTCGGGTGGCGGCAGGCGGGCGGTGACGCGATCGATCGCGTTGTCGAGCAGCACGCCGGTCGGGGTGCCGTCGGGCCGGCGCAGGATCGCGCCGCCCACCGGGTCGGGCGTGCCGGCATCGATCCCGGCCGCGGCGAGCGCCGCGGAGTCGAGCCAGACGGCGTGGCCATCGACCCGGGTCAGCATCGCCGGCCGGTCGCCGAGGACGGCGTCGAGGGTTTCGCGGTCGGGGAACGCGGCGCCCGGCCACCCGTTCTGGTCCCAGCCCCGGCCGAACAGCCACGCCCCCGGGGGCAGCGTCGCCGCCCGCTCCGCCGCCCGGCGCGCCGCCTCCTCGGCGTCGGCGGTTCCGCGCAGGTCGACCTGCCTCCGGTCGCGCCCGAGCGAGGCGATGTGGCCGTGGGCATCGACGAGGCCGGGCAGCGCGCAGGCGCCCGCGAGATCGAACACCCGGGCGTCGGGGCAGGCGACGGCGCGCACGTCCCGCTCGCGACCGGCGGCGACGACGGTGCCGTCGGCGGCCAGCCCGAGCGCCTCGACGGGGCGGTCGTCCGGGCGGAAGCCGATATGGATCGTGCCGCCGGCGAGCAGCGTGGCCGCGCAGGGGCGGGCCGGGTCGCCGGCGATCCCCGCCGCGCCGGGACCGCCGGCCGGACAGCCCAGGGCGACGGGGCAAGGGAGCAGGGTCAGCCAGGCGCGGCGGTGCATGTTTCGGGAGTCCAGACCATCCCGGCGCCGGGGTCAAGGCGTGCCAGCGCCCGGCCTTGCACGCCGGAAGACCCGCGGATACCATTCCAGTCGAGTCGCTCGCGGCGCGATCGGATGGAGGTGTCGATGCGACGGGCCGGCAGGTGTTGGACGGAGCTTCGGGCGGGCTGGCCGGCGGGACTGTTCCTGCTCGCGGCCTGCGCCACGACCTCGACCGACGACGACGGTTCGTCCGGAACCTGCCCGGCCGGCCGCGAGCGGTGCGGGGCGATCTGCATCGACCCGCAGACCGACCCGGCGAACTGCGGGGCGTGCGGGAACGTCTGCGGGGCGCCGTCGGCCAACGGGTGCACGGCGGGCGCCTGCACCTGCGACGGGGCGGCGGCCTGCGCGGCGGGGACGACGTGTTGTCCCGGTGCGGGGTGCGCGAACCTGCAGGAGAGCGCGACGAACTGCGGGGCCTGCGGGGCGGCCTGTCCCGCCGGCCAGGTGTGCCGGACCGGGATCTGCATACCGGACCCTTGCGGGGGCTGCGAGGCCGGGCGGACCTGTTGCGGCACCGCCTGCGTCGATACCACGACCGACCCGGCCAACTGCGGCTCGTGCGGGCACGCCTGCGCCGCCGACGAGACGTGCGCACTGGGGATCTGCGTCCGCGTCGAGTGCTCGCCGCCGTGCGGAGAGGGGCTGACGTGCTGCGGGACGAGTTGTGTCGACGTGATGAGCGACACGCGGCACTGCGGGGCGTGCGGCACGGCGTGCGGGCCGGGGGAATCGTGCATCATGGGCGGCTGCTCGTGCGGCGGTTCGATCTGCGCCGCGGGCGAGGCCTGCTGCGACGGCGCGTGCACGAACATCACGTCCAGCACCGACCACTGCGGCGGCTGCGGGCACGCCTGCGGCGAGAACGAGCGGTGCGTGATGGGCGCCTGCCTGTGCGGCACCGCGGCCTGCGCCGACGGCGAGGTGTGCCGCTCGAGCGGCTCGACGTTCCTCTGCTGTCCGGCCGGCGCCACGGTCTGCGGCGCGACGTGCTGCGCGGCCGGCGAGTCGTGCTGCTCGGGGCGGTGCGTCGATACCGCGTCCGATCTGGCCAACTGCGGCGGCTGCGGCAACGTCTGCGACACGACCGTCGCGGACCGCTGCGTCGGCGGCGGCTGCCGCTGCGGCTCCGCCGCCGCCTGCCGCAAGGTCGGCCTGGTGTTGCCCTGCGTCGTCGGCAGCCCCGGCGGCGCCCAGCTCTGCTGCGCCGGCGCCTGTCGCGACGTGAGCGCCAGCGATTGCGGCAGTTGCGGCAATGCGTGCGCCAGCGGCACCTGCACCGGCTCCTTGCTCCCGATCGGCGACCGCTGCCTGTTCTTCTGCGGCTGATCCGCCTTCCCTCCGGCGGCGCTTGCCGCGCGCGGCCCGCTCCGATATGGTCCCTCCGATGACGATCCGCGTGCGGCTCAACGGCGTCGAACGCACCTTCGAGGATGGCACGACGGTCGCCGCGATGCTCGAACGCCTGGGACGCTCGCCGCAGTGGGCGGCCGTCGAGCGGAACCGGGAGGTCGTGCCGCGCGCCGAGTTCGATCGCGTTGCCCTCGAGGACGGCGACGTCCTCGAGGTCGTCCAACTGGTCGGCGGGGGCTAGGGAGAACGGAAGATGGAGGACCGGGACGTCCTGCAGATCGCCGGCCGCGAGTTCCGCTCGCGGCTGTTCCTCGGCACCGGCAAGTACGACACGTTCGAACGGATGCGGGAGGCGTTGGAGCGGTCCGGCACCGAGGTCGTGACGGTGGCGGTCCGACGCATCCACCTCGACGAGGCCGGCTCCGGCAAGTGCCTGCTCGACTACGTCGACCCCAAGCGCTACCTGATCCTGCCCAACACCGCCGGCTGCCACACGGCCGACGAGGCGCTCCGCACCGCCCGCCTCGCCCGCGAGGCGCTCGGGACCCCGTGGGTCAAGCTCGAGGTGATCGGCGACCCGAAGACCCTCTTCCCCGACAACGAGGGGACGCTCGAGGCCGCCCGGATCCTGGTGCGGGAGGGCTTCGTCGTCCTGCCGTACTGCCTCGACGACCCGGTCCTCGCGCGCAAGCTCCAGGACGTCGGCTGCCCGGCGGTGATGCCCCTGGCCGCGCCGATCGGGTCGGGGCTCGGCATCCGCAACCCGCACAACATCAGCATCATCCTGGAGACGGTGCAGGTTCCCGTGATCGTCGATGCCGGCGTCGGCACCGCCTCCGACGCCGCCGTCGCCATGGAGCTGGGATGCCACGGGCTGCTCGTGAACACCGGAGTGGCGGGCGCGAAGGACCCGGTGCGGATGGCCGAGGCGATGCGGCTGGCGGTGGAGGCGGGCCGTCATGCGTTCCTGGCCGGTCGCATCCCGAAGAAACGGTACGCCAGCGCCTCCAGTCCGACCCAGGGATTGATCGAATAGGGGGCCGGCGTCGTGGACATCGGTCGCATCGCCTGCCTCGTGCTGGCCGGACTGCTGGGCGCGGCCGCCGCTCCGATGCAGTGTCCGACGACCGACCGCGAGCCCCTGGTGGCCGAGCCCGAGGCCCCCGAGGAGTGCTACGGGCTGGCGGAGCGGTTGCGCGAACGGGGCGACCTCGACGGCTGGCGCACCGCGCTCGAGTACGTCGTCGAGCGGTTCCCGGACTCGCGCTGGGCCGCCCGGGCGCGCGACGATCTCCGACAGGGACCGCGGGCCGGCGCGGCCGGCGGCGACGCGGCACCGTGACGCCCATCCCCCGCCTGCTGCTCGTGTCCGACGCCTCCGTTCTGCCGGCGGCCCGCCTGGCGGCGCTCGTCGAACGACTCGCCGCGGGTTGCGCCGCCGGGACGGTGGGCGTCTACCTGCGCGAGCCCCGGCTTTCCGCCCGCGAACAGCTCGCGGCGGCCCGGTCGCTCGTCCGCGCCGGGGCCGGCGCGGTCCCGGTCTTCGTGCGCCGCCGCGTCGATCTGGCGCTGGCCGCCGGGGCGGCGGGGGTTCACCTCCAGGCGGACGGTCTGCTCCCCGCCGACGTGCGGGCGCTGGCTCCCGGCCTCGCCCTGGGCTACTCGGCGCACGCTGCGGACGAGGTGGCCGGCGTCGCCGCCTCTGTCGACTACACGACCTTCTCCCCGGTCTTCGCCTCGCCCGGCAAGGGACCCGCGCGCGGGCTCGAGGCGCTGCGGCGCGCCTGCGCGGCGGCGGCCGGCCGGCCGGTGTTGGCCCTCGGCGGAATCCT
>JAAZOP010000132.1 GCA_012797735.1 Myxococcales bacterium | reverse complement strand
TGCGACCGACGCCTGCGCCGCGCCGCCGCCCAGCCACTGCTGCGCGGCTCCCGACGTTCGCATCCGCCAGTGGTTCCCCTAGACGCTCTACGTCAACCCCTCGATCGTCACCGACGAGGCCGGACGCGCCTCGGTCGAAATCCCGCTCGCCGACTCGATCACCTCCTGGCGCGTGACCGGCCTGGCCAACAGCCTCGCCGGCGGCCTCGGCTCGCGCCTCGGCGCGATCACCGTCTTCCAGGAGTTCTTCGTCGACCTCTCGCTCCCCGCCACCCTGACGCTCGGCGACGAGATCACCGTTCCGGTCGTGGTCTACAACTACCTCGACGCCCCGCAGGACGTCGAGATCGCCGTGACGGAGGACGCCTGGTTCACGCTGCTGTCCCCCGCCGTCCAGACCCTGAGCCTCGGGCCGCGCGAGGTGGCCTCGGTCCCGCTGCGGATCCGGGCCGAGCAGGTCGGCTGGCACGACCTGCAGGCGGTGGGGCGGGCCGGCGACGTGGGCGACGGGCTGCGGCGCCGGATCGAGGTGCTGCCGAGCGGCAAGCGGACGGACGAGTCGCAGAGCGACATGGTCGAGGCGACGCCCGGCGGGACGCGGGTGCGCTTCGAGTTCCATCCGCCGGCCGGCGCCGTGCCGGACGCCGGCGAACTCGCGGTCAAGCTGTACCCGGGCGTGTTCGCCCAGGCGATCGAAGGACTGGACTCGATCCTCAAGATGCCCAGCGGCTGCTTCGAGCAGACCTCGTCCTCGACCTACCCCAACGTGATGGCGCTCGACTACCTGCAGACGACCCGCACCTCGACGCCCGAGATCGAGCTGAAGGCCCGCGAGTACATCTCGCTCGGGTACCAGCGGCTGTTGACCTACGAGGTCCCGGGCGGGGGGTTCGAGTGGTTCGGGAACCCGCCGGCGCACAAGATCCTCACCGCGTACGGCCTGATGGAGTTCGCCGACATGGCGCAGGTGCACCCGGTGGACCCGAACGTCATCCTGCGGACCGCCAACTGGCTCGCCGCGCAGCAGGACGCGGACGGCGCGTGGACGCCCGACCCGGGCGGCATCGCGGAGGGAGCGATCAACAACTACCAGAACGACCGGTTCCGCACGACGGCGTACGTCCTGTGGGCGCTCCTCGAGTCGGACCACAACGGGCCCGCGGTGACGCGCGCCGTCGATTGGCTCCACGGGCACGTGGCGGAGGCGGCCGACCCGTACAGCCGGGCGATCGCCGCGCAGGCGCTGGTGACGAACGACCCGGCGGACCGCGTCGCCGCCGGCCTGCTCGAGACGCTGGCCGGCGAGGCGCACTCCGAGGGCGGGGCGGCCTGGTGGGGCGACGAGGGCGGCGGCGGCGGAGGCGGACTGACCTACTCGCGCGGCTCCTCGCACGTGCTGGAGACCACCGCGCTCGTCGTCGACGCGTTCTTCCGCGCCCGGACCTACCTGCCGCTGGCCCAGCAGGGCCTCGCCTACCTCGTGCGCAACAAAGACTCGTTCGGCAACTGGGAGACCACCCAGGCCACGATCTACGCCCTGCGCGCCATGCTCCGCTCGATCGAAAGCGCCGGCGCCGCGGCCGACGCCACCATCGAGGTGCGGCACAACGGCGAGACGGTGCAGTCGCTGCGCATCACGCCGGACGACTACGACCTGTTCCGCCAGATCGACCTCAAGGAGCGGATCGTCGAGGGCGGCGCGAACGTCGTCGAACTCGTGCTCACCGGTTCGGGATCGCTGATGTACCAGATCGTCGGCAGCTACTGGATGCCGTGGGCCGAGGTTCCGTCCGAACCGGCCGGACCGCTCTCGATCGAGGTCGCCTACGACCGGACGCACCTGGCGGTGGACGACCGCGTGACGGCCACGGTGACGTTGACCAACAACACGCGCGGCGACCTGATGATGGTCATCGCCGACCTCGGCGTTCCGCCCGGCTTCGATCTCGACACCGAGGACCTCGACGCTCTGGTCGCGGCCGGTACCTTCCGCCGCTACGAGCCGACGGGACGGCAGGTCATCCTGTACTTCGACCGGCTCGTCCCCGGCCCGCCCGTCGTCTTCTCGTACGACCTGATCGCGCGCAACCCGATGCGCGGGGAGGCGCCCGCCTCGGCCGCATACCTCTACTACGACCCGTCGGTCCGCACCTCCGCACGGCCGATCCGACTCGAGGTCGACTGAACTCCCAAGCCCATCGCTCGTGGCAGGAACGCCGTCCGGACCGAACCGCACCCGCCGGGACGCGAAAAGGACAGACGTCCAAGCGCAAACCAATCCCTGCGCCGGGCGTTGCCGGTAGTGCCGGACCCTCCGGCGGGACGGCCAAGGCGGTCGGCCCCGCCTTCCGGCCGGACGCCCGCCTCGACCGCCTCGGGCGGGGCCTTGCTAGTAGACGACGGTCGGCGGCGGCGGCCCCGCCGGCTGCGCCGGAGCGGGCGCCACGTAGACCGGTTGCGGCGCGGGCTGCGCCACGACCACCGCACGGGCCGGTGCCGGCTGCGCCACGACCACGGCACGCGGCGGCGGCGCCGTGTGCGCGCGAACCACGCAGCCGCCGAGCACCATCAGCGCGGCCACCAAGGCGATCAGGACGGCCAACATCCTCTTCATGTCCCTCTCCCTCTTCCTCTCCGGCCCAAGCAGGGCTCCTCCACCGTACTTCAGAACCGCGCGGGCCGCAACCACGACCGCGCAGCGCCCGCGGCACTTCACCCGGCCGGCCAGCCGCCGGGCGGGAACGCGGACACGACACCGACGGTCCGCTCCTGACCGGTATTCTACCGCCCGGTCGGGCCAGCCGACACCATCCGACGGGGCGCGCCTTCCCGTTCGCGTGCGATTCCGCCACGGGTGTGCGGAGTCGCACATTCCGTTTTGATTTCCAGTGGTTGAATCTTGCGGCCCGGCCGTCGTCGCATAGACTGCTTCCCGACCAGCGCACCCCGGATTGGCGGGAGCGCCGGAAGGGTCGGGGACGGCGGGCGGAAGGAGGGTTCGGATGATGCGCACGGTGACTCGATGGTGGATTTCGGGGCTGCTCGTGGCCTGCGTCGGGATCGCGGCGGCCCAGCAGACGGTCGATGTCGGACAGATCGTGCGGGACATCGAGCGGAACGAGTTCCGGCACGACGACGTGTCGTACCGGATGACGATGAAGCTGGTCGAGGGGGGCGAGGTCACGCGGACGATCGAGTTCCAGGTCTACGCGAAGGGGAGCGACAAGCTGCTGGTGCGGGTGACGGCGCCCGGCGAACTGGCGGGGATGGCGATCCTGCAGCTCGGGCCGCGGACGATGTACATCTACAATCCGGAAGACCGCAGCGTGCGGCTGGTCGCCGCCTCGGCGCGCGCCCAGGGTCTGGCGGGGACCGACTACGCCGCCGCCGACGCGTCGCTGGTGGGGATTTCCGAGGGTTGGACGGCGACCCTGCTGGAGACGACCCCGGAATTCTACAAGGTCCGGCTCGTGCCGAACAGCAACGACGTCTCCCCGTACTCGGCGCTCGTCGTCTGGTACGACCGCGCCCACGCCAAGGCGACGAAGATGGAGTACTACCTGGACGGCGAGCTGGCGAAGACGATGGAGCGCGGTTCCTTCGTGAACAGCAACGGCTACAACGACATCACCTCCGTCCGGATCGTCAACGCCCGCACCAATCGCGTGACCGAGATCACGATCTCGGACTACCGCGTCAACACCGGCCTCGAGGATCGCATCTTCACCAAGCGCTCGCTGATGCTGGGCGAGTAGTCCCGCGCAAGCAGGTCGCCGCGGGTTCGCTTCCGCCGGTCGGACGGACCGGGTGGACGGACGCCCGCCCGCGGGTTAGGGTGTCTCCGTGGAGCTTCGGTCGCCCGGCGGGGGAGCGTCGCGGGGCCCGGTGCGGGCGGGCCGGTGGTGCCGGTCCGGCCGGCTCCCGGCGCTGCTGGTGGTCCTCGTGACGTTCGGCGGCGCCGCATCCTCGAGCGTGGCGACGGAGATCGACGGCGCGGTTCCGGGGGAGGGCGAGGTGGGCCGCATCGATCCTCCGGCGCCGGGGCAGAGCGTTCCGGCGGCCGGGCCGCAGATTCCGTTTTCGTCCGCGGCTCCCGCGGGTGACTTCGATCTCTTCTTCCCGCCGTCGCGGCGGGCCGGGCCGGTCCTGGGTTCCGCCGCGTCGGGCGATCGTCCGGGTCACCGTCTGCGCATCGAGCGCCCGCCGCGTCGTTCTCCCGGTTGAGTTCGGCGACAGCGCATCGGGGTTGGCCGGGCTCCTCGCGGTGGACGCGCGGCCGGGTGTCGTGCACCGGCGGCGTCTCCGCGCGGATCGGAATGAACCCTCGACGGCGACCGGCCCGGGGTCAAGGTCGAGGCGGGAGAATGGAACATGGCGAAGCACTCGAACGGAGGCAAGGCCGGCGGCAGGTCGCCGGAGGCGGCCGCGAAGGGGTCGGAACGGGATGGACGCGACCCGGCAGCCCCGGCGGCGGCGGGGAACGCCCCTGTCGTGCCGGCGCGGGGCTGGGCGCACCGCCACGCCGGGACGCTCTACATCACAGGCGCGTTCGCGGTCGTCGTGTTGATCGCGGTGTTCCGGGCCGGCTGCAACTAGCCGCGCCCGCGCGCCGATCCTCTCGCCTTTCCCTCGAGCGTCCGGCCGGACCGTTGGCGGTGACGCCTCGGCAGGTCAGTTGCAGTACGGCAGCGAGCAGGGCTCGCCGCCCGGGCACTCGGACATGCACTGGACGTACTGCCAGCAGGCGATCCCCTCGTGGGGCAGGCAGCCGTGGCCGACGACGGTGGTGCCGCTTCGGAGTTCGTAGCAGGTCGCCCACGGTCCGCAGACGCCCGGGTCGTCCTCGCAGTCGTCGGCGCAGGCGTCGCCGCGTCCGTCGCCGTTGGTGTCGAGGCACCAGCCGTTGTAGCAGTCGGTGAAGTCGGCGCAGTTGTCGCAGGTGTGTCCGCCGCCGGAGGGATGGAGGCAGGACCCCTTGCGGGGGCGGCATTGGCCCAGGTCCGCGTCGCAGTAGAACTCGATCGGGCATTCGTCCGACGCGCGGCAGGGGGAGCCGCAGAACGAGTAGCGGGTGTAGCGATCGGTGATGCAGGTCGAGCCGGCGGCGCAGTCGTCGTCCTCGCGGCACGGGTGGCACAGCTCGCCGTCGCCGACGCAGCGGCCGAAGGCGGGCTTGCACTGGTAGCGGCCCGGTTCGGTCTCGACGCAGGCCGAGTCGGTCGGGCAGGTGGTCGGCCGCGCCGGGTCGCAGGCCTGCGAGCAGAACCGCGCGCCGGAGTCGTCGGCGATGCAGTCGTCGTTGGCCCAGCCGCACTGGTCGTCGAGCAGGCACGGCTCGCAGTAGGTGCGGGGCCGGCAGTAGCGGCCGTCATCGCCGTCGCGGCAGACCATCTGGTAGGGACAGTCGCGGTCGTCGGTGCAGTCGTGGGTGCAGTACGCGTACGGATCGTCCTCCGTGCGCCGGATGCAGCGGAAGCCGGCCGCCTCGTCGCAGGCGGTGGCGAAGCACGGGTCGCCGTAGCGGCCTTCGCCGTCCGTGTAGCGGGTCGTCAGGCAGAGGATGCGGCCGTCGTCCGCCTCGGCACACGTCCATCCTTCGCCGGGGCAGTCGGTGCGGTACGAGCAGGCCCGCGTGCAGAGGCCCTCGACGCAGATTCCGCTCCGGCATTCGCCGTCGTTCGCGCACGGTGCGCCGAATTCGAGCGGCGCGGCGCCGTCGTCGGGCGTCTCGGCGGAGACGTCCCCGCCGTCGGCGGTCGCGTCGTCGCCGGAACATCCGGACCCGGGCAGGCACGCCAGGGCGGCGGCGAGCGCGACGGGGAGGGTGGGGGGGACCGGCCGCGCGGGGGACGGACTCGAGTGCATCGGCAGCTCCTTCCGGAACACCTCGGCCGGGTTGCGATCCGCCCGAGGCGATGGCAGACTATACACCACTTTCGAGCCGGCGGCAGTCCGCCGCGCGACGAGGAGCGACGGGATGAGCAGGATCTGGCGGGCGGGTTGTTTGGCCCTGGCTTTGGTGCTGGCGGCGCCGGGCTGCTCCGACGACGATTCCAACGGCAACCCCGACGGGGCGGCGGATGCCGCGGACGTTCCGGTCGACACGGCGCCGGACGTGGCGGAGGACGACGCCGGCCGTCCCGACGAGCCGATCGGTCCCGGCGACTACCCGCCGGGGCCGTACGGCGTGGCGGTCGGCGACCGGCTGGAGAACCTGCGGTTCATCGACATCGACGGTCGCGAACTCGACCTGGCGGACCTCTACGCGGACCGGACGGTGAAGCTGCTGTGGATCTACGCCACCGCCGGCTGGTGCACGGTGTGCGGCACGGAGTCCGCGGCGCTGCCCGCCCTGTGGACCACGTACCATCCGCAGGGACTGCAGATCCTGGCCGCCGTCTTCGAGGACGCGGCGGGGAACCCGGCGGGGGTGGACTACGCGCGCAACTACGCCACGCGGAACCGGTTCGAGTTCCCGACGGTGGCGGACGAGCCGTTCGTCCTCGGGCGCTACTTCGACAAGGCCGCGACGCCGATGAACATGCTGGTCGACCTCACCGACATGGAGATCCTGGACATCGTCATGGGCTGGGACGCCTCGGGGCTCGAGTCTTCCGTCGAGCGGTACCTGGGGCTGATTCCGGACCGCGGGTAGGGCCGGCGGCGATGCGCGCATTGTTCCCGGTCGGAGCGGTGGTGTGGGCCCTGGCGGCTTCGTGCGGGGCGGGGCAGGGCGCCGCCGCGTCGCTCGGCCCGGCCTCCGACTTCTCGTTGCGCACCACCGACGGGGAGACGTTCCGCATGGGCGATCACCTGGGCCGCGAGGTGATCGTGATGTCGTTCTGGACGTCGTACTGCCCGAGCTGCCGCAACGAGCTGCAGGCGCTGCAGGGGTTGTACGAGGAACTGTCCGGCGCCGGCCTGCTCGTCCTCGCCGTCGCGCTCGACGCTCCCGAAACCGTCGCCGACGTGCGCACCGTCTCCCGGCGTCTCGGCTTCACCTTCCCCGTGCTGCTCGACGAGGAGAGCCGGGTCGCCGCGCTGTACAACCCGCGCGCCGCCACCCCCTTCACCGTGTTGATCGACGGTTCGGGACGGCGCGTCTGGGCCCACGAAGGGTTCGTCCCCGGCGACTTCGAGGAACTCGAGGCGAAGGTGCGCGCGCTGCTCGCCGAGCGGGCTGCGGGGGTCGTGGAAGGGGCGGGCGACCGGTGACCCGCGCGCGAACCGGCCTGCTCGCGGCGCTCCTCGCCGCGGCCTGGACCTCTCCGGCGGCCGCCGACACCGCTTACTCCCTCACCGAGACGCTCGTCGGCGAGTGGCTCTGGGACAACGGCAACACCAGTCCGGACGACGACTACTACGGCGACATCAAGAACCGGCTCAATGTCTCGATCCAGGCGGAAGGGGTCGATCTCGGTTTCCGCGTCGACACCTCGACGTTCCGCTTCCTCTATCCGAGCTGGATGGGAGACGAGACGACCGAGGAGCGGGCGGAGCGGGAGCGGCTGTACTACCGGCGGCACGGGATCGAGCCGGACGAGGCGGGGGAGTACGGCCACGTCGGCGACTACCGGCTGGAGCGCGCCTACGCCCGGGTCCGTCTGACGGACGACTGGACCGTCACCGGCGGCGACTTCTACGCCCATCTTGGCCGCGGCCTCGTGCTCTCGCTGCGCAAGGAGGACGAGCTGGGGCTCGACAGCGCCCTGCGCGGCGCGCGGCTGGACGGCCGCGTCGCCGACCGCGTGGACGTCCTGGCGATGGCCGGCCTGGTGAACGTGACCAACGTCGAGGACCGGTACAACCTGATCTCGCAGGACCCGTTGGACCTGGTGTCGGCCGGTCAGGTCGGCGTCGAGATCTGGTCGGGCAATCGCGTGCTGCTGCATGCGGCCGACTACCGGCCGCACGCGGGCGGCGGTGAACAGACCGACCTCGTGGCCTTCGGCGGAGCGCTCGATTTTCCCGAACTGCCCGGCGGGCTGCGGCTGTACGCCGAGGCGGACGGACTCCACCGGTCGTTCCAGGAGGACCGCAGCGACGACGGGTTCGCCCTCTGGGCCGATGCCGGCGGCGCCTGGGGCCCCGTCCAACTCCGGCTCGAGTACAAGGAGTACCGCGACTTCGACATCCTCTCGACGTCGCAGGACGCCCTGGGCGTCCGCTGGCCGTACAACCGGCCGCCGATCGCCGACCAGGAAGACCAGCTCATCGAGAGCGAGTACAACGTGCGCGGCGGCCGGCTGCGGGTCGACTACCAGATCCTCGACTGGCTCGCCGTGTACGCGGCGTGCGCGGGGTCCCAGGATCTGTCCGAGGCGGAGCATCACGCGGTGCACGGCTACGCCGGCGTCGAGGCGACCTGGGACGACGGTCGCTCGGCCGCCCGCCTCTCCGGCGGCTACCGCCACGCCTGGCAGCCGGCGCTCGACGGCGGCTTCGAGACCTACCGGACGCTCTGGCACGTCAAGTTCGACCTCGGGCTCCACCTCTGGGGACCGCTCTCGCTGTCGGCGATGGTGCTGCACGAGGAGTGGGAGCGGGACGACTACGGCACCCGCCTGGAGTACCGCCGCGGCACGACCGGGTTGAGCCTGGACTGGGCCGGGATCGGCGGGGTGATCGGCACGTTCGAGTACGACACGGAGCAGGCGCGCTGGGACCACTGGTTCGGCTCGGCCGGCCTCCAGTGGTTCGCGCTCGACTGGCTCACGATCCGCGCGAAGGTCGGCAGCCAGCGCGGCGGTCTGAAGTGCCTCGGAGGAGTCTGCCGCCAGTTCCCGCCGTTCGACGGGATGCGCCTCGAGTTCGTCTTCCGGCTCTAGGGGTGCGCCGATGGCCGCGCGCGAAGCGATGCTGTGGAGCCGCCTCGACGGGGGACGGGTGCGCTGCGACCTGTGCGCGCAGCGCTGCGAGTTGCGCGACGGCCAGTGGGGGCTCTGCGGCGCGCGGCGCAACGAGGGCGGGACGTTGCGAACCGCCAGCTACGGCCGTCTGATCGCGGTCCACGACGACCCGATCGAGAAGAAGCCGCTGTTCCACTACCGGCCCGGCAGCCGCTCGCTGTCGATCGCCACCTGCGGCTGCAACCTCCGCTGCGACTTCTGCCAGAACCACGAGATCTCCCAGTGCCGCGACCACGACGAGGAGGGGATGCTGGTCGGGCAGTTCGCCGCTCCCGAGCGGCTCGTGCGCCAGGCTCGGGCCGGCGGCTGTGCCTCGATCTCGTACACCTACACCGAGCCGACCGTGTTCTACGAGTACTGCCGGGACGTCGGCACGGCCGCCCGCGCCGCGGGGCTCGGCAACGTCTTCGTCACCAACGGACTGATGACGCCCGCCGCCGTCGACGACGCGGCCGCCGCGTTCCTCGACGCCGCCAACGTCGATCTCAAGAGCTTCTCCCAGGAGTTCTACCGCACCCACTGCAAGGGGCCGCTCGACGGGGTCAAGGCCGGCCTGGAGCGGCTGCTCGAGCGGGGGGTTTGGGTCGAGGTGACGACGCTGGTGATCCCGGGCCGCAACGACGCGGACGAGGAGTTGCGGGCGATCGCCCGCTACCTCGCCGGGCTCGGCCGCGACATCCCCTGGCACGTCTCGCGGTTCCATCCGGACTACCGGGCGCGCGACCTGCCGGCAACCCCGGTGGAACGGCTCGTCCGGGCCTTCGAGATCGGGCGCGCCGAGGGGTTGCGGTACGTGTACATCGGCAACGTGCCGGGCGGGCCGGGGGAATCGACGACGTGCCCGGAGTGCGGCGCGGTCGTGATCCGGCGGGTCGGCTTCTCGGCCGACGCCCGCGGCCTGCGGGACGGCCGGTGCGCGAAGTGCGGGACCTCGATCGCCGGGCGGTGGTAGCGCGGAGCCCCGGCGGCGGCCGCGTCAGTCGCCGTTGCCGTTGTCGTGGAGCGTGCCGAGGCGCAGCACGCGGAAACGGGAAAGGTCGAGCCGGTCGAGGAAGACGTAGGTGTCGAGGACGCCGCCGGCCCAGTAGGCCAGCGCCGCGGGCGAGTTCTCCGCGTAGAGCGACAGGGCGCCCGAGTAGTCGCCGACGTAGGCGCCGTAGGTCTGCAGCGCGCGCAGCACCAGCTTTCCGGCGGGGCTCACGTCCAGCGCGTCCACGTCCAGGCCGGGATCGAGCTGGATCCGGCCGCCGCACGGGATGCCGCGGGTGGAGATCGCGTCGTCGCCGACCCGCGCCTGCCCGGTGCTCGCGGGCGGCGTGAACCATCCCGAGCGGATGTGCGGGTAGGCGACGATCAGGGCGTGGTCGATCCGCCCCGCCGCGACCTCGTCGACGCGGATCAGGCCGGCCACCAGCGGGAAGCCGCAGGCGCGGGCGCCGTGCGCCATCCACCACGGGTCGGCCAGGGTGGCCGGCGTGCGCACGCCGGTGCCGCGCAGGTCGGCCGTGGCGCACAGCCCGGCCCGCCAGCCGCCCGTCTCGAAACGCATGTTCCAACAGCCCCACTCCAGGCCCCGGCCGCGGTCCACGACCAGCAGGTGGTGGTCGCTCTCCGGGTCCGGCGTCGCGCCCTCGGGAATCGGCATCGTACCCGTGGCGTTCATCCCGTTGTCGCCCAGCCAGCCCTCGCCGCCGACCTCGGCCAGCACCTCGAAGGTCGGCGTCGCGGCGTCGGCCCAGTAGAGCGGGATCGAGTAGCCGGTCATGTTGATGTCGAGGTGCGGGCCCCACGGGGAGCTGGAGGCGAAGTCGGCGATCAACGCCGCGCTGTCCGGCTCCAGCTCGGGGTCCGCCGGGATCGGCGTGTTCCACGGGCTGTCGTCGGAGAACGGTCGCCAGGCGGTTCCCCCATCCGCGTCGCCCGCGCCGCCGTCGTCCAGGGGAACCTCGCCGTCCGGCGCCGGCGCGTCGTCCGTTCCCGCGTCCTCGCCGGGAAGCGCGTCCGTCGCCTCCGCCTCGGCCCCTCCGTCGCCCGCCGCGTCCGGCCCTTCCCCGGAGTCGCCGCAGGCGAGCAGGAGGGCCAGCGCCGCCAGCGGCGGCAGCGGCAGGCCGGGTCGGCCGACCACGAGCGCGCGTCGCACGGGACCTGTCCGGGTCGTCATGCAGGCGACGTTGGACCGTCCGGGCGTCTGCGTCAAGTCGCCGCGGAGCGCCGGAGCCCGGAGGGGCGCCGGTGCTAGCGCCGGTCGAGGAAGATGCGCAGGATGTACCAGAACATCAGCGCCACCGCGGCGAACAGCGCCAGCGAGGCGGCGACGTGCTGGTCGGTGCGGTAGTGGTGCAGCACGTTCGACGTGTAGTACAGGATGTAGCCCGCCGCGAGCACCACCATCGCCACCGAGAACAGCGTCCCGAGCTGGAAGCCGAACAGGATCGCGCAGAGGATGATGCCGAGGGCGACGAAGCTGCCGACCATCAGGATCGAGCGCATCCAGGAGAAGTCGGTGCGCAGGATGAAGACCGTGCCGGTCAGACCGGCGAACAGCGTGGCGGTGAGCAGCGCCGCCGTGGGCAGCACTTCCGGCGACGTGAAGAAGGCCGCCACGTACAGCAGCGGCAGGAAGATCACCGCCTCGGCCACGACGTATAGCCCCAGCCCCACGTACTGCATGGCGACGGACTGCGCCGAGCGGGCCCACTTGTCGGCGACCCAACCGACGGCCATGAACAGGCCGAGCACCACCAGCCAGCCCCAGCGCGTCGCGACCATCTGGTAGATCAGCGGCTCGACCTGCGCCTTGAGCGGCCCGAGCAGCAGGAACTCGAGTCCGACGAAGGCGGCGACGGCGCCCGCCAGGTGGGCGTACGTGCGCCGGATGAAACCCGCCCGCTCGGCCGGCAGCGCCTGCGCCGCCGGCACCGCGGTCGGGTACGGTTGCTGTTGCGGAGTCTCCCAGGCCATCGGAACCTCCCCGCCGGACGCGACGTTGCGGGCGCGCGTCGTGCCGCCCTCCGTCCGCCGGCCGGTTTCGAAGCTAGCGCATCCGTTCGGACGTGTCCACGCGCCTTGCGTTGCCGGGACGGGACGGGCACCATGGCCGGCGGAGGAGGGAAGCGCCATGTACGACCTCGCGACCCGTCGAGAGTGGATCCGCCTCCTGGGGGCGGCGGCCGTCGGGTTCCCGGGCTGCTACGCGAGCTACTCCGACGAGGACGCGGACGACGGGGCGCCGGCCGCGACGAGGCCGCGACGGACCGCGGCGACGACGCCGCGACGCTCGACGGCGACGCCGACATCCCTGGGGAAGCCGGCGTGGCATGCGTCGCCGGCACCGATCCGTGTCCGACCGGCACCATCTACGTGCCGTGCGGCCCGTTCGTGATGGGCAGCGACCCGGGGGAGGGCGATTCCGACGAGGAGCCCGAGCACGTGTTCGACTTGTCGGCGTATTGCCTGGATGCGGCGGAAGTGACGAACCGCGAGTACGCGAGCTGCGTCTCGGCCGGGGGGTGCACTATGCCCGGCGTCGTCTCCTCCGACACGCGCGCGACGTACGACGGCAACCCGACGTACGACGCCTTCCCGGTGATCCACGTCTCGTGGTTCCAGGCCGACGCCTGCTGCGACTGGGTGGGCAAGCGGCTGCCGACGGAGGCCGAGTGGGAGAAAACGGCCCGCGGCGGCTGCGAGCTCAGGGCCCCGGCGGGCTGCGGTCCCGAGGACGAAACCAGGTATCCCTGGGGCGAGGCGGAGTTGGACTGCACGCTCGCCAACTTCGTCGGCTGCGTCGGGGACGTCGACCGCGGGGCGGCGCGACCGGCGGGCGACGGCGCCTACGGAGCACACGACCTGGTCGGCAACGTGCAGGAGTGGGTCGGCGACCGGTATCTCGGGACGGCCTACGACGCCTGCCGCTCGACCGTCTGTGTCGACCCGACCGGCCCGGCGATGACCACGGAGAAGGTCTTCCGCGGCGGTCATTGGGGTTCGGTCCCCGAGGAGGTGCACGCCGCCAACCGGTTCCGCCAGGCCCCAGGCTTCTACGACGACCGCACCGGGCTCCGCTGCGCCGTCTCGTTCGCGGAATAGGCCGACCCGCGCGCCGCCCGGAAATCCCGATCCGAACCGCCGGCTTCAGCCCGCGGCCATCCGCCGCGCCTGGACTTGCATTCCGGGACCGTTTGGATAATATATGACCGCTTCGGACAATAATGGATAAGCTCGTCCAGGCCGAGGCACGGAGGCACCCATGCACAAATCGTCGTCGAACCGGCTCCTCGCCCTCTCCGTCGCCCTGTCGCTCGCGCTGCTCGCGGGGTGCGGGGACGATTCCTCGGACACCCCCGATGCCGACGCGGGCGACGACGGGAGGGTCGACGTCCCCGCCGATCTCCCGGAGGACGGGCCGGTCGACACGGACGGCCCTTCGGACGTGCCGGAGGAGGCCGACGCCCCGACGGACGTCGATCCCGGTCCGTGGGACGTCGTGATCACGATCGAGGTCGACGGCGGCACGATCCCGGTCAACCTCGGGGCGCTCGATCGCACCACCTGGGACGGGCACGACGCGCTGCGGCTGACGCGGGTCGTCGAGCAGGCGCGCCTGTCCCTGCCGTGGAACTACCACTACGACTTCATCGGCAACGACGGCTTCGACCCGCTGACCGAACGCCTCGAGGGCGACCTCGGAAAGCTGCCGTGCTACGGTGAGTTGGAGCAGGGGTTCCTGTGGTGGGACGTCGACAACCTGCGCATCGGCTGGGACCCGGCGCTGGGGTTCCCCGAGTCGCTCGGCGTGCAGGGGATGGACGGCGGGATCATCCGGCTCACCCCGATCGCCGTCACCTCGGTCGTCGTGGCCGTGGGCGACGGACGGACGGTGGTCGACCTGACGGCACAGGCCACCGAGGACGTGGTGGACTACCTGAACCCCGACGACGGGGCGATGCCGTCGGTGCCGCTGCCGGCGCTGTTCTCGGCGGCCGGCGCCACGACGCCCGAGGCGTTCGTGTACAAGATGTGGGGCAACGACGGCTGGTCCAACGCCGACGACAACCTGATGCCGTGGGCCAACGCCCAGCACGCCTGGATCCGGGTCGACACCCGCCGCGTGGTGCTCGACGAGGCCTGGGACACCGAGGAGTGCTGCTGGCGCACCCGCGACACGATCCTGATCAAGGGCCGGACGCCCGCCCCGTAGGGCGGAGACGAGGAGGTCGACGATGCACCTTCATGGCTGGTGGAAGCTTCCGGCGCTCGCGGCACTGCTCGCCATCGCCCCCGGCTGCTGCTGCGGCGGCGACGACGGCGACGATCAGGACGTCGCCGAGGACTCGACCGACGCGGCCGACGCCGACGACACCGCGACCGAGGACACGACTGGAGACGACGCGGCCGACGTCCTGCCGGACGTCGAGGACACCCCGCCCGAGGAGGTCGACCCCGGCCCGTGCGACGGCGTGACCAACGTCAACTGCCTCCAGATCCAGCTTGGCGAGACGATGTTCTACCGGCGGCTCGACGACTACGAAACGCAGGACATCGACGACGAGGGGACGACGCGGACCGTGGTCTACCTGCCCGACCTGATCGACGAGGCGGTGACGCCCAGGCCGGAGGACTACCGCTACAAGGGCTACGGCACCGACGGCTACACCTACGGCGGCTTCGCCACCTGGGAGAACGTGCTCAACGGGTACATCGAGCTGGGCAACCGACGGCTGTACTGGGACCCGAGCCAGATGCTCCCCAACTCCTGGAACGTCCGCGACACCTACCTGATCGTCCTCTCCCCGGCCGGCGGCTGACGGCCCGCCGCCGGCGGGACCTTGCCCGACACCCACCGAACGGCATTTTTGTCCGTTCTTGTCCGTTTTGGATTGCATTCCGCCGAGGGGTCCGCTAGATCGGCCCCGGATGCCGCCCGACGTTCTTGACGGATGCGGGCGCGGGCAGGAGGAGCGCGATGCGACACTGGCTGATCTTGGTTGCGATGGTGGCCGGTCTGGCGCTGCCGGGCTGCGGGGACGACGACAACACCACGTCGGACGACGGCGGGATCGACCCCGGCCCCGATATGGAAGGTGCCGACGCCGAGCCGGACGTCGCGCCGGACGTGGAACCCGACGTGGAACCGGACGTGGAACCGGACCTCCCCGCGGACGTTCCGACCGACGTTCCGGTGGACGTCCCGACGGACGTTCCGACCGACGTTCCTGCGGACGTTCCGACCGACACGCCGACCGACGCCGATCCCTGGGACGTGGTGGTCAACGTCGAGTTCGGGACGACGATCACTCCGGTCAACCTGGCGTCGCTGCCGCGCACGGTGATCGGGACCGACGAAGGGGTGCTGCTGTCGGACGTGGTGGACGCCGCGGCGCCGACCACCCTGTGGCCCAACACCTACGACTTCATCGGCAGCGACGGGTTCGACCCGCTGGTCGAACGGCTGGGCAACGACCGCGGCCGGCTGCCGTTCTACGGCGAGCTGCCGCTGGGCTACCTGTACTGGGACACCGCCACCTCGCTCCGCATCAACTGGGACGCGACGCTCGGCTTCCCCGCCTCGCTGCGCGTCAGCGGGATGAACGGCGGCACGATCCGGCTGATGGCGATGACGGCGACGGAGCTGCTGGTGCGGGGCGGCGGCGCGCGCGTGCTCGTCGACATCGCGACGCTGACCACGGTGGACTTCACCGACCCGCGGCACCCGGAGCTCGGCCCACAGCCGATGGTGCCGCTCACCAGCGTGCTGGCCGCGGCCGCCGTCACCGGGGCCGACGCGCTCGAATACCAGCTGTTCGGTTCGGACGGCCACACCTACGCCGACGACCACCTGCTGCCGTACGCCAACCTCACCCACGCCTACATCAAGCCGGCCGACCGCGGCGTGGTGCTCGAGGACGGCTTCGACTCGACCCCCTCCTGGCGGAACCGCGACACCGTGGTGCTGCTTGGACTCGCCCCGTAGCCGAGGAACCGCGGCTTCGCCTGTCTTCGCCTTCGCGGCGGTGCGACCGCCGGGTGTCTTCGGAACCGGAGGTGATCGATGAACCGTGCGAGCGCCGTCCTGCTGTCCGTGACGCTGCTCACCGCCGGCGTGGCCCGGGCCGACGATCGGTCGGTCACGGTCGAGACCGACCGGGCGCTCTCGTGGCGCGCAACCGACGGCAGTTTCCTCTGGCTGGGGGCCTGGGTGCTGACCGACTTCCAGGCCTTCCCGCGCACCGAGACCGGCTACGGCGCCTCGTGGGACGCCGACTTCGAATTGCGGGCCGCGCACGGCACCGTCCGGTTCCGCTGGGGGGAGTGGGTCTGCGGCCGGCTCGATGGCGAGTTCTCCGACGCCGCCGCGGAGCTGCAGGACGCGTGGGTCGAGTACTGCGGGCTGGCGCCCCACCTGCACGTCCGGGCGGGGCGCTTCCGCGTCCCGTTCGGCCTGGTCCAGCAGATCCAGACGCCGGAGCTGAAGCTGCAGGAGGCCGCGATGGTCGCCGGCAACCCGCGCGACTTCCGCGACCTGGGGCTCGACCTGCACGGCTCATTCTGGTTCGACCGCGTGCGCTGGGCCGTGGCCCTCGTCACCGGCAGCCGCGACATCGCGGTCGATGTCAACGACAAGCCGGACGTCGTCGGGCGGCTCACGTTCTTCCCCCTGCTCGGGTTCGGACCGTGGCTCGAAGGACTCCACGCCGGCGGCTCGGGCGGCTGGGGCGAGGGGCCGACGCGGCACGGGTTCCGCGGCCGCAACGCCGCGGACTATACCTTCCTCGCGCCGCCCACGGTCCGCGGCGTCCTGTGGCGCGCCGCGGCGGAGCTGGAGTGGGCCACCCCGTGGTTCCGGCTCGCCGCCGAGTACCAGCACGCCTCCTGGGACCGCGAAGGCATCACCGACAATCAGCGCATCGGCAGTGCGATGGTCGGGGTGTCCGACCTCGATCCGCAGGAGATCTGGGGCTGGTACGTCGAGCTGTCCGGGCATCCGTACGGCGAGGACGACGCCGACGGCACCCCGCGCGACGGGCTCGAGCTGGCGGCGCGGTTCGAGCACCTCGAGTTCGGCGACGGCGACCGCACCGTCTCCACTGCGGACGGGATCGAGCAGCACGGCCCGCTCGTCGATTCGTGGGTCCAGGCCGTCACCGCCGGCGCGGCCTGGTACTTCGGCTACGGCTTGCGGCTCTCGGCGGCCTACCAGGCCCTGCGCTACGGTCGCGCGGACCTCGCCTCGGACCACGAGGACGGCGACCCGGACGACGGCGAACGCTGGGTGCACCACGTGTTCGCCCGCGCCCAGTTCGTCTACTAGAGCCTCGCGGGACGCGGCCCTTGACGCGCGGCGCCAGGGTCCCCAGGATCCGCGCCATGGCCAAGACCCGCAAGCCGTCCGTTCCGTCGCCGTCCGAGCCGGCCGCGTACCTCACGACGGCCGAGGTGGCGCGCGTGCTGCGCCTGAACCAGAAGAAGGTCTACGCCCTGCTGCAGGAGCGCCGGCTTCCCGCGGCCCGCGTGTCGGGCAAGTGGCTGTTCCCGCGCGAGCTGCTCGAGCGCTGGGTGGCGGAGCACACCATCTACCCGGCGACCGGGGTGATGGGCGCCCTGCTCGACACGCTGCTCGTGCTGCAGGGCTCCGACGACTGGCTGCTCGGCCGCGTGATCGACGTGCTGCGCACGCGGCCCGGTGCGGCCATCGCCACGGCGCCGGTGGGTAGTGTCGACGGCCTGAAGGCCCTGGCGGGCGGCGGCGCCCACGCGGCCTGCTTCCACCTAGAGGACGAGGAGGTCGCGGAGCACGTGCCCGAGGGGGAGACTTGGTACGTGCTCGACCTCGCGGAGCGCGAACAGGGACTGATGTGGGTCGGGAAGGGCCCCGGCGGACGCGCGCCGCAGGGCCCCGCCGATCTCGTGCGCCGGCGGCTCCGGCTGGCCGACCGGCAGCCCGGATCGGGCACCTACCGGCTGACCCGGCGCCTCGTCGAGCAGGCGGGCGGGGATCCCCGCGCGTTGCGGACCGTCGGCCCGTTCTCGTCGCACATCGAGGTCGGCCTGGCCGTCCGCGCCGGGCTGGCCGACGTCGGGATGGGGGTGCGCGTCGCGGCCAAGCTGTGCGGCCTGTCCTTCCGCCCGCTGTACCGCGAGACGTTCCGCCTGGCCGTGCCGGCGCGCTACTTCGGCCACCCGCGAATGGTCGGTTTCTTCCAGGCGCTGCTGGCCGAGTTCGGGACGGCGCGCAAGCGCAAGCTCCCGGGCTACTCGTTCGAGCCGCTCGGCCGCACACGGCCGATCAAGCCGAGCCGTTGATGAACGCGTGCGGCAGCTCGCCGGAATCCACGTCGAGCCAGCCCTCGAAGTGGCAGTCGCCTCCGTCGTCGATGGCGATCGGCCGGCCCAGCCACGTCTCGATGACGTGGCTGGCCTCGCAGAAGAACTGGAGTTGATCCGGTTTCGTGGACGGTTTCGGGCGTGGCGATCTGGTGCCGCCAAGCAGGGAAGTTGATACCCGATCGGCAACGACGTGTGGAGGTCGAGTCGGTTCACGGTCGGGCCTCCTGCGACTGGCTCGCCGCTCACGCCGACGACGACCGCTGAACACCCAGTCGCCGCAGCCAACACCTGCAGGCCTCACCCCGGCCTCTCAGCCAAGACTCTCATTCAATCCGAGCGACTTCCTGTCATCAAGCGTCGGCGCTAACACTTCGAGACCGCGCTCCGGGGGCTGCTCGGGCTGTAGCCCGGCGCCTCAGCCCGCTCCGGCGGATTCCGGCGGCGGCCCGGCGTCGGGGGCGGCGAAACGGCGCACCGCGCCCAGGCTCAGCGTGAGCGCCAGGGACACGACGGCGGCGCCGATCCAGAACAGGTACGCCCGGTCGAACCCGTAGCGCGGCACGCCGGCGACGACCGTCTTCTGCGACTCGAGCAGCAGGCCCGAGACCCAGTCCTGGACCGACGCCCCGAGGTAGCTGAACAGGCCGATGAACCCCATCACCGCCCCGGTCGCCTCCCGCGGACAGATATCGACCGCCATCAGGCCCCCGAGAAACACCAGCAGGCCGCCGATGGCGAAGCCGATGCCGCCGACCAAGATCCGGTCCAGCCACGGGTGGCCCGGCGGCGCGAGGTACAGGCTCAGCAGGGCGCCCACCAGCACGAAACCGTACAGGAGCAGCACCGGAACGCGGCGCGAGCGGAACAGGGCGTCGGAGACGGTGCCCGAGAGCACGGTGCCGACGACGCCGACGACCGGCAGGATCGAGGTCGTGATTCCCGCATCGATATCGCCGTATCCCTTGGCTTCCTGCAGGTAGAGCATCAACCAGCTGTTCATGCCGAAGCGGGTCACGTACAGCGAGGCGCTGGCCAGGCCCAGGAGCCAGACGGTGGGGTTGCGCAGCACGCCGAGCTGCAGTCGGCCGAGGGTCGGGCGGTCGGCCGGTTCGGGCGCGCCCTCCCGTTCGGCGATCGACGGCAGGCCGTAGGTCCGCGGCCGGTCGAGGATCAGCCGGAAGAGCAGGAGGCCCACGACCAGGCAGACGGCGGCGGGCGCCCAGAACCCGGCGCGCCAGCCCCACGCGGCGACGACCGCCGCCGTGCCCGCGAAGGTCAGCCCCTCGCCGATGCTGTGCGCCGTGCTCCAGACCGAGTAGAGCGTCCCGCGACGCCGCGTCGGGAACCACTGCTGCAGACTCACCACGCTCGGCGCGCAGCCCATCGATTGGAACCAGCCGTTGAGCGCCCACAGGGCGGCGAAGGCCCAGAAGGCGGAGGAGAATCCGAACAGCGCGTTGAGCGCCGCCGAGACGACGAGCCCCACGGCCATGAACCGGCCGATGTGCGCCCGGTCGGCGAGGAAGCCGTTGACGAACTTGCCGATGGCGTAGGTGAAGAGCAACGCCGACCCGATCTGTCCGAGCTCCCCGGCGTCGACGATGCCCGACTGGATCATCGGCTTCTTGGCCACCGACAGGCCGAGTCGCGCGGTGTAGTAGAAGCTGTAGCCGCCGGTGACCGCCAGCACCGTCATCCACTGCCCGCGCCGGTAGCGGCGATCGACGGTCGCCTTGTCGTCGACCACCGGAAGGTCGGGGCGCGTGGCCAGCCAGCGGAGCGCGCGACCGAGCATCGTCTCCTCGTCCCGGGCCGGCGGATCCGCCGCCGGAGGGGGCATCCTCCCGGTTTTCGCCGCGCGAAGCAATCCGCGGCGCGGCGAACCGCAGGAGAGACCGGCGGCCGGCGCCGCCTGCCGCCGGCGGCGTCGGGGTCCGCCTCACCGGGCGGATGGCGCATGCGCTGCGGCGTCGTCCGCCGGACGATCCCTGGCGGGACGAGATGCGGCGCTTCGAGCGGGAGGAGGGGACTCCGGCGCCGGTGCGCCTCCGCCCGCGCGCCCGATTCCGCTTCCCTTCCCGGGCCCCGTTCGGCTATGGCTCGGCCCGACCGCGGGTCCGGCCGCGGCGGGGCGAGGGGAGGGCGAACGATGGGCGCGGTGCTGGTGCTCGAGGACGGTCGGACGTTCCACGGGCGGGGCTTCGGTGCGGACGGCGAGGCGTTCGGCGAGGTCGTGTTCCACACCTCGATGACCGGCTACGAGGAGATCTGCACCGACCCCTCGTTCCGCGGGCAGATCGTCGCCTTCACGGCCCCCCACATCGGCAACACCGGCGTCAACGGCGAGGACGCGCAGGCCGAGCGACCGGCGCTGGCCGGGGTCGTCGTCCGGGCCCGGCCGACCGAGCCGAGCAGTTGGCGCTCCCGCGGTTCCTTCGCCGACTGGCTCGCCCGCCATCGCCTGCCCGGCATCGCCGAGGTCGACACCCGGGCGCTGACGCGCCATCTGCGCGAGCGCGGGGCGATGCGGGCCGGGATCTGGACCGAAGCGCCGCGGTCGTTCGACCCGGTCGAGCGCGTGCGGCGGCACCCGCCGCTGGAGGGCCGCAACCTCGCCGCCGAGGTGACCTGCGCGGCGCCGTACGCGGTCCCGGCCGCGGGCCCCGTCCGGCATCGCGTCGTCGTCCTGGACTGCGGCGTCAAGCGCGGCATCCTCGACGGGCTCGCCCGCCGCGGCTGCGCGCTCGAGGTGCTCCCCGCGGGCTCGGGGGCGCCGGAGGTGCTGGCGCGCCACCCGGACGGCGTGGTGCTCTCGAACGGTCCGGGCGACCCCGCGGCGGTCGCGTCCGCGATCGATACCGCCCGCGGCCTGCTCGGCCGCGTCCCGCTCCTCGGCATCTGCCTCGGACACCAGATCCTCGGCCTGGCGCTCGGCGCGCGGACCTTCAAGCTCCGGTTCGGCCACCACGGCGGGAACCACCCGGTGCGCGACCATCGGACCGACGAGGTCTGGATCACGGCGCAGAACCACGGCTTCGCCGTCGACCCCGCGACGCTCTCCGGGGACGGCGTCGAGGTCACGCATACCAGCCTCTACGACGGAACGCTCGAGGGCTTCGCGTCCCGGAAGCTGCGGCTGCTGGCTGTGCAGTTCCATCCGGAGGGGTCCCCCGGGCCGCACGACGCGACGGGAGTGTTCGATCGTTTCTGCGAACTCCTGGGGGTGGGCTGATGCCGCGCCGCGACGACGTCCGCCGGATCCTGGTGCTCGGCTCGGGCCCGATCGTGATCGGCCAGGCCTGCGAGTTCGACTACTCGGGGACGCAGGCCGCGCGCTCGCTGCGCGAGGAGGGCTACGAGGTCGTCCTGGTCAACTCGAACCCCGCGACGATCATGACCGACCCCGAGGTGGCGGACCGGACGTACGTCGAGCCGCTGACGGTGAGCGTGGCAGCGAAGATCATCGAGCGGGAGCGGCCGGATGCGCTGCTGCCGACGGTCGGCGGTCAGACCGCGCTCAACCTGGCGGTCCGGCTGGCCGAGGCCGGGATTCTGCGCGAGTCCGGGACGCGGTTGATCGGCGCGACGCTCGAGGCGATCCGTACGGCCGAGGACCGGCGGCTGTTCCGGGCGGCGATGCAGGCCGAGGGGCTCGACGTGCCGCGGTCGTTCCTCGCCTCGGCCGTCGAGGCCGCGGCGGTCCAGGCCGCCGACCTCGGCTACCCGGTCGTCGTGCGCCCGAGCTTCACGCTGGGCGGGGAGGGGGGCGGCATCGCCTACAACCCCGACGAGCTGCGGGCGCTGGCGGCCCGCGGGATCGAAGCCTCGCCGGTCCACGAGATCCTCGTCGAGGAAGGGGTGCTGGGCTGGAAGGAGTTCGAACTCGAGGTGATGCGCGACCGGGCCGACCGGTTCGTCGTCGTCTGCTCGATCGAGAACGTCGACCCGATGGGGATCCACACGGGCGACTCGGTGACCGTCGCGCCGGCGATGACGCTGACCGACGTCGAGTACCAGCGGATGCGCGACGCGGCCCGCCGGGTGATCCGCCGCGTGGGCGTCGAGACCGGCGGTGCGAACATCCAGTTCGCCGTCCACCCCGAGACGGGCCGGATGGTCGTGATCGAGATGAACCCCCGGGTATCCCGCTCGAGCGCCCTGGCGAGCAAGGCGACCGGGTTCCCGATCGCCCGCATCGCCGCCAAGCTCGCCGTCGGCCGGACGCTCGACGAGATCCGCAACGACATCACGAAGGAGACGCCGGCGAGCTTCGAGCCGTCGCTGGACTACGTGGTGGTCAAGGTCCCGCGCTTCGCGTTCAAGAAGTTCCCCGGCACCCCCGACACGCTCGACACCCAGATGCGCTCGGTGGGCGAGGTGATGGCGATCGGGCGGACGTTCGGCGAGGCGCTCCAGAAGGCGCTCCGGTCGCTCGAAGTCGGCCGCGCGGGGCTCGGCGCCGACGGGCGGGAGGACTGGATCGATCCCGACCGGATCCGCGAGCGGCTGGTCACGCCGCACCCGGCGCGGCTGTTCTGGATCCGCGCCGCGCTCGAACGCGGCCTGCCGCTCGAGGAGGTCCGGCGCCTGACGCGGATCGACCCGTGGTTCCTGCGCGAGATCGGCGCGCTGGTCGAGGCCGAGGCGTCGTTCCGGGGGACGGCGCTGCGCGAGCTGCCGGCGGAGGCGCTGCGGGCCGCGAAACGCGCCGGCTTCTCCGACGTCCAGATCGCCCACCTCACGGGCGCGACCGCCGCCGACGTCCGCGCCCGCCGGCTCGAGCTGGACGTGCGGCCGACCTACAAGACCGTCGATACCTGCGCCGCCGAGTTCGCCGCCGCCACGCCGTATCACTACGGTACCTGGGAGGAGGAGGACGAGGTCGTCCGCTCGGACCGCCCGAAGGTGATGATCCTCGGCGGCGGGCCGAACCGCATCGGCCAGGGGATCGAGTTCGATTGCTGCTGCGTCCACGCCGCCGCCGCGCTCCGGGAGCTCGGCTACGAGACGGTGATGGTCAACTGCAACCCCGAAACCGTCTCGACGGACTACGACGTCTCGGACCGGCTGTACTTCGAGCCGCTGACGGTGGAGGACGTGCTGTCGATCGCGGACCGCGAGCGGCCGGTCGGCGCGATCGTGCAGTTCGGCGGCCAGACGCCGCTGGCACTGGCCGGGGCCCTGGAACGGGCCGGCCTGCGGATCCTCGGCACCGGCCCCGACGCGATCGACCTGGCCGAGGACCGCGGCCGCTTCGGCGAACTGCTCGACCGCCTCGGCGTCGCGCGGCCCGAGTACGGCACGGCGCGCAGCCTGGCCGAGGCGCGCGAGGTCGCGCGGCGGATCGGATACCCCGTGCTCGTCCGCCCCTCGTACGTGCTCGGCGGCCAGGCGATGGCCGTCTGCTACGACGAAAGCCGCCTCGGCGCCTACCTCGAGGCCGCCGTTCGCGCCGCCGAAGGACGACCGATCCTCATCGATCGGTTCCTCGAGGACGCCTTCGAGGTCGACGTCGATGCGCTGGCCGACGGGACCGACGTGACCATCGCCGGCATCCTGCAGCACGTCGAGGCCGCCGGGATCCACTCGGGCGACTCCGTGGCCGTCCTGCCGACGTACAAGGTGGCCGCCGAGCCTCTGGCGACGATGCGGAAGCAGACGCGCGAACTGGCTCTCGCGCTCGGCGTGCGCGGCCTGATGAACATCCAGTTCGCGATCTTCGAGGGGCGGGTGTACGTGCTGGAGGTGAATCCGCGGGCCAGCCGCACCGTGCCGTTCCTGTCCAAGGCGCTGGGGATCCCGTTCGCCAAGCTCGCGGCGCAGATCATGGTCGGCCGGACGCTGCGCGAACTGGGCCTGACCGGGGAGCCGGCGCCGCGCGGATTCTCGGTCAAGGCGCCGGTGTTCCCGTTCGACCGCTTCCCCGGCTTCGACCCGGTGCTCGGCCCCGAAATGCGCTCGACCGGGGAGGCGTTCGGTTCGGACGAACGGTTCGGGCTGGCGTTCGCCAAGGCGATGCTGTCGGCGGGACAGACGCTCCCCGTGCACGGTACGGTGTTCCTGTCGGTGAACGACCGGGACAAGACGGAGGCCGTCGCGATCGCCCGGGACTTCGCGGCGCTCGGCTTCAGGCTGGCCGCGACGCGCGGGACCGCGGAGCGGCTGCGGGCCGCCGGTCTGGCGGTCGAGACGGTGTTCAAGGTCAACGAAGGACGGCCGCACGTCGCGGACCGCATCCGCAGCGGCGCGATCGACCTGCTCGTCAACACGCCGCTCGGGGCCGACTCGTTCTACGACGAGCGCGCGCTGCGCCGCGCGGCGATCGCCCGCCGCGTGCCGATCCTCTCGACCCTCTCGGCCGCCCGCGCCGCCGTCGAGGGGATCCGCCTGCTGCGCGACAACGTGCTCACCGTCCGCGCGCTCCAGGAGTGACGCGTTTTCGTGATTCGTGGATGGCCCGCCAGGGTCGTGGGGAACTGGAGCCTGAAGCCTCGCGCCGGCCGGCGATGCGGACTTCGGCGACACCCCGACGGGGAAGCGCGGTCGCTTGACACGCCGGAGACCCCGTGCGGGAATGCCGCGGCGTCGGGGCGCGGTGCACGGGCCGGAGATGGGTGGGGCTTCCGGTGCCGCCGGGACGTCCGGCGGGCGCGCGTGGAGGGACGACGGGATGGCGACCGGGGCGGGGCCGAGCGGCTGGGCGCGCTTTCGCGCCACCTGGGGCTTCACGGTCCTGCTGCTCGCGTTCGTCGCCGCCGGCTGCGGCCTCGGCCTGGCGCTCGGCCGGGACGCGAGCGCCCTCAAGCCCTTCGGCGACGCCTTCCTCAACCTGCTGTTCACCGCGGTCGTGCCCCTCGTGTTCTTCTCGATCTCCTCGGCGGTGGCCGGGATGTCGGACCGTCGCCGGCTGGGCCGCATCCTGCTGGCGATGCTGGGGGTGTTCGTCGCCACGGGGATCGTCGCCTCGGTCGTGATGGCGGTCGGCGCGGCGCTGTTCCCGCCGGCCGCGGGGCTCACGGCCCGTCTCGCGCCCGGGCCGCCGGCGGAGCAGCTGGACACGTTCAGCCGCATCGTGCAGGCGCTCACCGTGTCCGACTTCGGGGAACTGCTGTCGAAGAAGAACATCCTGGCGCTGATCGTCCTCGCGGTGCTGGTGGGGCTGGCGGCGTCCGCGATCGGCGAGCGCGGGCGGCGGTTCCGCGAGTTCCTGGCCTCGGGCAGCGACGTGATGGTCAAGCTGATCGGACTGATCCTGTACTACGCGCCGCTCGGCCTGGGCGCCTACTTCGCCTGGCTCGTCGGCGTGCTCGGCCCCGAACTCCTCGGCGCCTACGCCCGCGCGATGGCGCTGTACTACCCGCTGGCGTTCGCCTACTTCTTCCTGGCCTTCACCTTCTACGCCTGGTTGGCCGGCGGCCGTCGCACGGTCGGCTCGTTCTGGCGGAACATCCCGCTCCCGGCGCTGACCTCCTTCTCCACGGGCAGCAGCATGGCGGCGATCCCGGTGAACCTGGCCGCCGCGCGCCGGGCCGGGGTACCGCGGGACGTGGCGGAGGTGGTGATCCCGATCGGCGCGACGATCCACATGGACGGATCGTGCCTCTCGGCGATCCTGAAGATCTCGATCCTCTTCGGCCTGTTCGGGCGCGAGTTCGCGGACCCGGGGACCATCGCCACCGCGGTCGGCGTCGCCCTGCTCAGCGGCACCGTGATGGCCGGCATCCCGGGCGGGGGATTCGTCGGCGAGCTGATGATCGTCACGCTCTACGGGTTTCCCCCGGAGGCGATGCCGGTGATCTCGATGATCGGCACGCTGGTCGACCCGCCCGCCACGATGGTCAACGCGACGGGCGACAACGTGGCGAGCATGCTGGTGGCGCGTCTGGTGGACGGAAAGGGGTGGCAGGACCGCGCGCCGGAGGCGGCGGCGCCGGCGGGCGCGGAGGATCGCCCCGCCTCACCCTCGTAGGCGAAGCGCGACCGTCCGTGCGCCGAGACGGTCGGACGCAGGTTCCGCCCCTTGCACAGCGAACTGGACGGTCAGAGGCAGGATCCGAGGATGCCGCCTTCGCAGTCGCCGGTGCGGATCGTGGCGCTCCCCGCGCCCAGCGCGCACCAGTCGGGCGCCACCGCCGGCAACCCGGTGACCTGGTACGGCGATTCGCCGTCGCGCAGCCAGAACGGGTGGTCGAGCACGAAGCGCCACAGGAAGGCGAACTTCGACTCGCCCGCCGGCGGCTCCAGCGGCGGCTCCGCGTGCGAACAGTTGTGGACGCACTCGAGAATCAGGTGGCCGTCGGCGGCCAGCGCCTCCTCCAGGTACCGCGAGGTCTGCTGGAACTGGACGCCGCAGAAGTCGGTCGGGCCGCCCCACAACACGAGCGCCGGCAGATGGTGCTCGGCCCGCACCCAGCCTCGCACCGGGTTCAACCAGTCGCCCTCGCGGCCGACGCCGCCCGAGAGCGAGAGGAAGCTCGACAGGAGGCGGGAACGGCGGGGCCCGAGTTGCGAGACCCACAGCCCCCCCGCGCTCACGCCGGCCGTGCTCACGCAGTTCCGGTTGATCGAGAACTGCTCGGCCACGCAGGCCAGCATGTCGTCGAAGAAGCGCACTTCCTCGTTCACCCGCCCTTCCACGTCCCACAGCCCGTACGGCCACTGCAGCTCCAGGTCGCCCTTGGCTTCGGGAATCACGGCCAGGAAACGCTGCGCGTCGACCGCCGCCTGCAGCTCCCCGTGCTCGAGGAAATCCTCCGCCGAGCCTCCCAGCCAGTGCCAGAGGAACACCACCGGCAGCGATTCGGTCGGCTCGAGAGCCGCCGGTACGACGAGCAGGAACTGGCGCGTCGCGCCCGTGCTGGCCAGCGTGTTGCGGCCCGGAACCAGCGGCGGGCAGTCGAGCGGATAGACCGGCAGCGGGTCCGGCAGGTCGGAGCCGGGCGGCGGCTCGTCGGCGCAGGTCACCACCCGCGGCGGAACGACGTCCTCGAACCCGTCCTCCGGGGCGTCCCCCGACCCCGCGTCGTCCTCGACGTCCTCGGCGACCTCCCCGCCGTCCGTCGCGTCGGGCGGTTCGGGGGCGTCGT
>JAAZOP010000131.1 GCA_012797735.1 Myxococcales bacterium | reverse complement strand
CGGCGGCCCAGCGGGCGGCGGCCCGCGGCAGCGAGCGCGGGGTGACGTAGGCTCGTCTCACGGGTAGATCCGGGACAGCAGGCGCGGGAAGGGGATCGTCTCGCGCAGGTGCGGCAGGCCGCAGATCCAGGCCACGGTCCGTTCGATGCCGATGCCGAAGCCCGAGTGCGGGACGGAGCCGTAGCGGCGCAGGTCGAGGTACCACTCGAAGGCCGCGCGCGGCAGCTTGTGCCGGTCGAGCGCCGCTTCGAGGGCGGCGAGGTCGTCCTCGCGCTGGCTCCCGCCCACGATCTCGCCGTACCCTTCGGGGGCCAGCACGTCGACGGCGAGGGCGAGGCGCGGGTCCTGCGGGTCGCGCTTCATGTAGAACGCCTTCACGTCGGCCGGGTAGCGGTGCACCATCAACGGCGCCTCGTGCACGCTCGCCAGCACCGTCTCCTCGTCGCCGCCGAAGTCGTCGCCCCACGAGACGGCGGCGCCCTTCGCCTGGAGCGTCGCGACCGCGTCGGTGTAGCTCATCCGCGGGAACGGCTTGCGGACCGCCTCGAGCTTCGACACGTCGCGCTCGAGCACCTTGAGTTCCTCCCGGCGCCGATCCAGGACGCGCGCGACGACCGCCACGATCAGGTCCTCGATGATCTCCATGTCCCCGTCGAGATCGACGTACGCCATCTCCGGCTCGACCATCCAGAACTCCGTGAGGTGCCGGCGCGTCTTCGACTTCTCGGCGCGGAAGGTGGGTCCGAAGCAGTAGACGCGGCCGAAGGCCATCGCCGCCGCCTCCATGTAGAGCTGGCCGCTCTGGCTGAGGTACGCCTTGTCGCCGAAGTAGTCGGTCTCGAACAGCGTCGAGGTGCCCTCGCAGGCGGCGGGGGTGAGCAGCGGCGCGTCGACCAGCAGGAAGCCCTGGGCGTCGAGGTGGTCGCGGATCGCGCGGACGATCTCGGCCCGCACGCGCAGGGCGGCGTGCTGGCGGCGCGAGCGGAGCCAGAGGTGCCGGTGGTCCATCAGGAAGTCGGTCCCGTGCTCCTTCTTGCCGATCGGGTAGTCCTGGGCCACCGCGACCACTTCGAAGGCGGTCACCGACAGCTCGCAGCCCATCGGCGAGCGGGCATCCTCGCGCACGCTGCCGGTGACGACGACGGACGACTCGAGCGGCAGGGTGTCGGCCCGGGCGAACGGTTCGTCGCCGACCGTCTTCCGCTCCATCACGCATTGCAGGGTGCCGCTCCCGTCGCGCACCTGCAGGAAATGGATCTTGCCGCTCGACCGGCGGTTCGCCAGCCACCCCTTGAGCGTCACCTCGCGTCCCACGTGCTCCCGGATCCTCTCGATGCGCACCCATTCGGTCATCGCGTGTCTCCTTCCGGCCCCGCTTCCGCCCGGGCCGCAGTGTCGTCGATCGGCGCGGCGTCCCGGCCGGGACCCGAACCCGCCCCGCCGCCGTCCGGTTCGGCCGCCGCCGCTTCGCCCGTCGCGGGGCAGGTCGGGGCGCGGTCGAGCAGGAATCGGTGGTCCAGGGCGAAGGAACAGTCGGCGTCGACGATCGCCGGCAGGCGCCCCCGCAGCGGCTGGACGGCCGCGTCGAGGCAACGCTGCAGGTCCGTCGTCTCGCCTTCCAGTCCCGACAGGTCGGCCGACAGACGGTAGCTGCGCTCCGTCCCTTCCCCGATCTTCCGTTCGAGCCGCACGTTGACCTCGCCGGTGGTCCAGGCCGGGTCGTCCGCGGCGTGCTCGCGCCAGCAGGCGTCGAACTGCGGCAGGAGCTGGGCGATCGGCCCGTCGAGCGCCAGCGTCAACTCGATCTGGCGGTCGTCGCAGTTCGAGTGGTTTCCGCCGGTGGAGAGGGGGCGGACGACGGGCGACCGGGGCGGCTGGTACGTGCTGCGCAGGGAGCCGCAGAGCGCGGGGAGGAACGAGACGTTCTCGCCCGGCTCCAGGGCCTCGCACGTCAACCGGCGGCACGGCGCGTCGTATTCGTACCGGCACCGTCGTTCGTCGCACCGGCCGCCGCCGCCGCTCCCGGCGGTCGTGCCGGTCCGGACGGCGCGGATCGAGACGCCGGGGAACCCGTCCGCGGTCAGGCGCAGCGTGTCGCCCTCGACGACAGGGGCGAGGTTCTCCGGGGCCTCCAGTCGCAGCTCGAGCTCGGGGATCTCGAGCGTGCGGAAGGCGGCGGCGACGAAGGCGGGAGCCGGCGGCGCCGCGTCGGCGTCCGGCGGCGGCGCGGCGGGTTGCCGGCAGGCGCCGAAGGCGGGTGCGACGAGCAGCAGCGGCAGCCACCATCCACCGCCTGCCCGGGCCGTGGGGGAGGGGGGGACGCGTCGAGGGCTTCGGGCGGGACGATGCGGGGAGGGGACGCTGCGGTCGCTCCGGCGGCGCCGTGCGGTCTTCCGCTCCTCCTGGGGCCCCGCGGCCCCGATCCGGGGATCGATTCCCAGCGGCATTCCGGCGCGGCCGGCGCGCATCGTTCCACCTCCGCCGGGGGCGGCGCCCCGCGACGCCAGGGGACCCTAGCGATCCGGGCTGCGGGTGTCCAGTCGGCAAGCCGGTCGATGCCGTTGACACCCTCCCATCGAGTGGTGGAGTCCGCCGATAACCGTCACGACCTCGTCGTGGCCGATGACTCCTGCGGAAGCGCAGCGCCGTGGGAGTTGCCGTGAACAAGCCGGATTCCGAGGGAGAGGCCGGGCAGGCGGGGGGAGGGGAGCGACCCGAACTCGCGCCGGAGGTCGAAGTCCTGGCGCGGGTGGCTGAGGAAGCGGGCGCCCCGGCGCTGGCGGCGGAGGCCCGCGCGTTGGGGGGCCGGCTGCGCGAGGGGCTGGCGTTTCGGAAGGCGGCGGAGACGAAAGCTACTCGACGAAGAACACGCCCAGCAGGTCCTCGGTCATCGAGATCGGCTGGGTGCCGCCGCGGCGCAGCGAGGTGACGCGGAACTGGTAGTACATGCCGGGCTCGAGGGCCGGACCGGCGTAGGTCAGCTCCGGCGTGCCGCCGCTCGCGCCGGGCAGCAGGTCCGGGTGCCACACCTCGTTGCCGAACGCGTCGTACACGACCAGGTCGTACGCGTCCTCGCTGGAATCGTCCTCCCAGCGGAAGGTCGGCGTCGCGGTCACCGCCTCGGGTTCCGTCTCCCCGGGGTCGAGGATCGCGAGGGCCCCGGTGACCTTGAACGACCCGTCGAGCATGAAGCTGCGGACGCCGGAGAGACGGTCGGGCACCGTGATGTGCAGCACCTGCGTGCCGGCGATCCCGGGATCCGGGTCGCGCACGCACGCGTCGTTCTCGAACGCGGCCAGCACGGCGTAACTGCCGTCCGGCACCCCATCGATCACCCAGGCGCCGGTGACGTTCGGCGCCGCGGGCGGCGCCGGAGCCCGCAGGCCGGTGGCGACCTCGCCGCGCTTGAGGGTGTCGTCGTAGGTCTCCTCCGGGACGAGCACGACGCTGGTGGCGCGGCACGCCCCGGGGTTGACGAGCTGGACGGTGCCGGAGATCGCCCCGGTCTGCACGTCGGTCAACTCGCGCAGATCGACCCCCGTGACGTCCTGGCCGACCTCGACGGTGGTCGAAGCGGGCTGGAGTTGCAGGAACGCCTTGTAGCCGTGGACGACGTAGCTCCCGACCTCGGCGTTGAAGACGACGTATTCGCCCGAGCGGTCGCTCCAGGCGAGAGGCGGGTTCGGGGTGCCCGCGCTGGCCACGATCAGGACGCCGCCGGGGGAGCCGGCGACGACCCGGCCGGCGATGCTGCCGCGTTCCCGGGTGGGCGGCGGCAGCGGGATCAGGCCGACGTCGGTGGCGGCGTTCTGGACGGTCCAGCGTCCGTCGCCCGCGACGGCGAGCGCCGTGGCGTCGATCGGGAGCGCCACGCGGACGCCGTGCGGGAAGTTCTCGTAGTCCTGGGCGGTCACCCGCAGGGAGAACGTGCCGCCGCCGGCCACGAGGGCGCCGTCCGGTTGCCGCGTCACCGGCACGGGGAGCTGGTAGCCGCCGTCGGCTCCGGTAACGGCGACGTTCGTCGCGGCGGCGCCGGTCTGGTCGGCGGCGATCACGCGGGCGCCCGGGATGCCGTCGTCGGTGACGAGGTCGAACACCCGGCCGGCGAGCACGACCGGGTCGTAGCAGGCGTGGGCGCCGTCGGTCCGCAACTCGCAGGACCGCTCGCCTTCGCACGAGTCGGGGTCGTCGGGGGAGCACTCGAGGAGGCACACCGCGCGGCCGTCGTCGAGCGGTTGGCAGACCTCGCCGGCGGCGCAGGCGGCGCCGCCCGGGGTGCACAGCGGCCGGCAGATGTCGCCGCGGTCGCCGGCGGGCACGCAGGCCCAGTCGGCGCCGCAGGGGTCGGCGGCCGACGGGTCGCAGGTGGGCACGCACGCCCCGGCGTCCGGACCGGTCG
>JAAZOP010000130.1 GCA_012797735.1 Myxococcales bacterium | reverse complement strand
CGCGAGACCGACCGGTGGACCGACCCGCAGACGGCCGCACGGCCCATGCTATAGTCCGCGCCCGTGCGCAACCTGGGACGCAACATCGGGATCGCCGTGGTGCTCGGCGTCGTCGTCTACGCGGTGCTGGCGGTCTACGCCGACGTCGAGCAACTCGGGGCCGAGCTGGCCCGCTTCGCCTGGTGGACCTTCGCCGCGGCCCTCGGGCTCGCCTTCTCGAACTACCTCGTCCGCTTCGCGAAGTGGGAGCTGTACCGCCGCCAACTCGCCATCCCGCTCGGGCCCTGCGAGAGCTTCGGCGTCTTCCTGGCCGGCTTCGTGATGTCGGTGACCCCGGCCAAGCTGGGGGAGGTGTTGAAGTCGTTCCTGCTCAAGGAGCGCCGCGGGGTGCCGATCGCGACGAGCGCGCCGATCGTGCTGGCCGAGCGGCTGACGGACCTGGTCGCGTTGATCGCCCTGGCGGCGGTCGGCGCGCTGTCGTTCCGGCTCGGGGCGCTGGTGCTCGCCGCGGGCACGCTGCTGGTCGGCGCCATCGCCGTGGTCGTCGGCGTGCGGCCGGTGAGCGAGTGGACGGCGGGGCGGCTGGGCCGGCTGCCGCTCCTGCGGCGGCGCCCGGAGGCGGTGACGGAGCTGTTCCGCAGCGCCTACCGGCTGTGCCGCGCGCCGAACCTGCCGCTGCCCGTGCTGCTGTCGGCGGCGGGATGGTTCTGCGAGGCGGTGGCGATGTGGCTCGTGGTCAACGGCTTTCCCGGCGTCTCGGCGGGCTTCGGCACCGTGCTGTTCATCTACAGCCTCTCCACCGTCGCCGGGGCGCTGGCGATGATGCCGGGGGGCCTCGGCGTCACCGACGGCGGCATGGCCGGGATGCTCGTCCTGCTCGTCGCCACCGTCCGCCCCGGCGTCGCCTCCGCCGCCACGATCCTGGTGCGGCTCGCCACCCTCTGGTTCGCCGTCCTCGTCGGCCTCGCCGCGCTCGCCGCCCTGCGCGCCTTCCCGCCCTCCCCCTCCCGGACCGCCGCGCCCCCTCAGGAACAGGCCGAGTCGTCGACCGAGATCGCGAGCCGGTAGGTGTTGCAGCCCGTCGTGGACGAGCCGAACAGGTTGACCCGCAGGTAGACGGTGCCCGCCCGGTCGCTCGTCCAGCGGATCGCCTCGCGATCGGTCGCGCCGCCGCTGGTGCGGATCGTCGCGCCCGTGGCGCTCTGCAGGTACAGATCGATGTCGCCTGCGGCGTGGACGAAGCCCACCACGATATCGACGACGGCGCCGGCGCAGACCGGGATGGCGACGTAGTCGTCGTCGCCGGAGAGCACGGCGAGGTACTCGGTCGAGGTCAGCGCGGTCCAGGGGGTGGCGGTCGCGCGGTCGTCGTTGTCCTCGTGCGCGTCCTCGGCGCAGGTCGCCGGCCGGCAGGCGGCGTCGATCGCGCAGTCGAAGTCGGCGCAGTCGGTGGCGCCGTCCCGATCGTCGTCGACGGTGTCGGCGCAGGCGGTCTCGACGCACCCGGGGGCGCCGGCGCACTCCGTGTCGGCGCAGTCGGTGGCGCCGTCCCCGTCGTTGTCCAGGCCGTCGCCGCAGTTCTCGGGCTCCCCCAGCGCGATGGCCAGCACGAAGGGCCCGGCCGAGGTCGTATCGAACCCGTCGACGAACAGGTGGTACGTCCCCGGCTCGAGCACCAGGGAGAACATCGAATCGTAGTCCGAGCCGGAGTCGTCGTCGCACGCCAGGATCGCGCCGGCGGCGCAGTCGGCGCCGCGCAGGTAGGCCACCGTGTCGTAGCTCGAACCGGACAGGTCCACCGTCACCTGGGCGCGTTCGGTCAGCGCGAACCGGTAGACGACGTCCGGGCCGCGGGCGCCCCCACCGCAGCTTCCGCTGCCGTAGTCCGCGGCCATTCCGGTCGTGTCCCCGTACCAGGTGCCCTCGGGGTCGTCCGGCAGCAGGTACGGCGTCGCGCAGGTGTCGTTCGCGCCGGCCATGCAGGTCGGGTCGGCGACGCACGCCGGGTCGTCGCAGCACGCCGCGTCCTCGCAGTCGGTGCGCCCGTCGCCGTCGTCGTCCAGGCCGTCGCCGCAGTCGGCCTCCTCGGAACAGACCGGGTCGGTCGCGCAGTCGGCGACGTCGGCGCAGTCCGTCCACCCGTCCCCGTCCTCGTCCAGCCCGTTGGCGCAGTTCGTCTCGCCGGCCGGGCAGGCGGTCCGGTCGACGGTCAGCGTCAGGGTGTAGCGGTTGCACGGGCTGGGGTCGCGCTCCCAGAGGTAGACGTGCAGGTAGACCGTGCCCAGCGACCCCGCCGTCCAGGTCAACGTCTCGTCGTCGTCGCCCGACGTCGCCGCGGCGAGCCGCGAGCCGGAGGCGGTCTCGAGGGTCACATCGATGTCGCCGAGGGCGTGGACGAAGTCGAGCGTGGCGGTGACGACGGCGCCGGGGCAGACGGCGATCGAGAAGTAGTCGGGGTCGCCCGGCAGCACCGCCAGCGCGTCGGTCGGCAGGACCGCCGCCCCGTCGGCGGCCGTGGCCCGCGTGTCGTTGTCCTCGAAGCGGTCCGTCGCATCGCTGCACTCGCCGGCGCAGGCGGGGTCGATCGCGCAATCCGAATCGTCGCAGTCCACCAGCGTGTCCCCGTCGTCGTCCACCCCGTTCGCGCAGTCCGCCTCCGGGCGGCATGCCGCATCCGAGGCGCAGTCGGGGTCCTCGCAGTCCGTGAACCCGTCGCCGTCGTCGTCCGCCCCGTTCGCGCAGTCCGCCTCGGGCAGGCAGGCCGGGTCCCGCGCGCAGTCCGGGTCGCCGCAGTCCGTCAACCCGTCCCGCTCGTCGTCCAGCCCGTTCTCGCAGTTCAACTCGTGGCACGCGGGGGCCAGGGCGCAGTCCGCGTCGCCGCAGTCGGTGGACCCGTCGCCGTCGTCGTCCACCCCGTTCGCGCAGTCCCTCTCCACGCGCGCCCCGCACTCCGGAAGGGCGGCACAATCCGGATCGCCGCAGTCGGTCGAGCCGTCGCCGTCGTCGTCCACCCCGTTCGCGCAGTCCAGTTCGCGGCAGGCCGGCGACGAGGCGCAGTCGCGGTCCTCGCAGTCCGTGAGGCCGTCCCCGTCGTCGTCGAGCCCGTCCGCGCAGTCGCGTTCGGCCGACGCCGCGCACGCCAGGTCGTAGAAGCAGTCGGGGTCGTCGCAGTCGGCGACGCCGTCGTGGTCGTCGTCCAGCGAGTTGTCGCAGTCGGTCTCGCCCCCCCCGATGCAGGCCGGCAGGCCGACGCAATCGGGGTCGAAACAGTCGGTGATGCCGTCGCGGTCGTCATCGATCCCGTTGTTGCAGATCTCACCGACCGAACTCTCGTTGTCGCCGCAGGCGGCGGCGAGGGCGGCGAGGACGGCGAGGGCGGCGAACAGCAGGGGCAGACGAGGGTTCATGATTCCTCCCGGGGCACCGGGGTGGCGGCCGGCGCCGGTCCCTGCGCGCGGCGCAGGACACCCCCTCTTCATAGCGCATCCACGCCGAAGCACAAGACGTTCCGGCGGCCCCGGGCCGGCGACCCACGGCGGCGGACCCGGGGGGCGGCATGCATCGCTCGCGCTGGAAAACGGAGGACCGCACAACGGAGCCACCGGGCGCCGCGACTGCGACGTACACGACGCCGGCGGTGCGCGCCATGGGGGCAGAGACGACCGCTCGTACGCCCCGGCCTCTGTGCCGCGGAAGCAGCGCCCGCCAGGGATCGCCCACACTGGAGGTGACGGTTCGCGCTGCACCTCGGGCTGCATTTCCCCTCTTGCTTTCCGGCTGTTCCCGGACTATCGGCCGGGGGTCGGATCGTGCAGGGGGCCGGCCGAGCGCCGGCGGCGCCTGCGGATCGTCGCAAGGAAAGGAGTTCGAGCATGTCGCGGGAGCGGGTCTTGATCCTCGGGGCGGCGGGGCGTGACTTCCACAACTTCCTGCGCTTCTTCCGGGACAACGAGGCGTACGAGGTGGTGGGTTTCACGGCCACGCAGATTCCGGGCATCGAACAGCGGCGGTATCCGAAGGAGCTGTCCGGCCGGCTGTACCCGGACGGCATCCCGATCTACCCGGAGGCGCAACTCGAACAGCTGGTGCGGAACCTGCGGGTCGATTCGGTGGTCTTCGCCTACAGCGACGTGACGCACGAGACCGTGATGCACTTGGCGTCGCGGGCGATGGCCGGCGGGGCCGACTTCTGGCTGCTCGGCAACAACCGCACGATGCTCGACACCAAGGTGCCCGTGGTGGCGGTGTGCGCCGTGCGGACCGGCTGCGGGAAGAGCCAGACCTCGCGCTACGTGGCGGCCAAGCTGCGTCAGGCGGGGTTGCGGGTGGTGGCGATGCGGCACCCGATGCCGTACGGGGACCTGGTGCGGCAGAAGGTGGAGCGGCTGGCGACGTTCGAGGATCTGGATCGGTTCGAGTGCACGATCGAGGAGCGGGAGGAGTACGAGTCGCACATCGCGATGGGGACCGTCGTCTACGCCGGCGTGGTGTACTCGGAGATCCTGGCCGAGGCGGAACGCGAGGCGGACGTGATCATCTGGGACGGCGGCAACAACGACACGTCGTTCGTGCGGCCCGACCTGTGGATCACCGTGGCCGACCCGCTGCGGCCGGGGCACGAGCTCAAGTACCACCCCGGCGAGGTGAACCTGCGGGCGGCCGACGTGATTCTGATCAACAAGGCGAACACGGCGCCGAAGGCGGACGTGGAGGCCGTGGCGGCGACGGTGCGGCGGGTCAATCCCGGCGCCACCGTGGTGCTCGGCGCCTCGGTCGTGACCGTCGCCGACCCGAAGGCGATCAAGGGGAAGAAGGTCCTGCTGGTGGAGGACGGGCCGACGTTGACCCACGGCGAGATGTCGTTCGGCGCCGGCCAGGTCGCGGCGGAGAAGTACGGGGCGAAGGAGATCGTCGACCCCAGGCCCCACGCGGTCGGTTCGATCAAGGCCACCTACTAGAAGTACTCGCACATCCGGAAGCTGCTGCCGGCCGTCGGCTACTACCCGGCCCAGATCCGCGACCTCGAGGCTTCGATCAACGCCGTCCCGTGCGACGTCGTGCTGGCGGCGACGCCGATCGACCTCGCGCGGCTGATCCACGTGAACAAGCCGGTGGTCCGCGTGACCTACGAGCTCGAGGACATCGGGGCGCCGACGCTCCAGGAGCTGCTCAACAACTTCATCGAGAAGGTCGTCCGGACCGGACAGTAGGCCGCGCGGGCCGCGGCCGGCCGGCGCGACGGGCCGGGCGGGGGAACCGCCCGGCCGGGGAGCGGAATGTCGATGACGGAGACCGAGCGGAAGCCGGTGGCGGTGGTCGCCTTCGGCGGGAACGCGATCCTGCGGCAGGGCGAACGCGGGCTGATCGACGAGCAGGTGCGGAACGCGGATCGGGCCGTGCTGCCGGTGGTCGATCTGATCGAACAGGGCTACGCGCTGCTGATGGTGCACGGCAACGGCCCGCAGGTCGGCAACGAGATGATCCGCAACGAGGAGGCCTCGACCAAGATCCCCCCCGCCCCGCTCGACGTCTGCGACGCCTCGACCCAGGGCACCATGGCCTACGTGATCGAGAAGTCCCTGCGCAACGTGCTCGCCCAGCGCCGGCTGGCGGTGAACGTCGCCTCCGTCGTGACGATGGTGCGCGTCGATCCCAAGGACCCGGGGTTCGCGCGCCCGACCAAGCCGATCGGGCCGTTCTTCAACGCCTACCGCGCCCAGCACCTGATGGAGGAGCACAAGTGGGCGATGGTCGAGGACGCCGGCCGCGGCTGGCGCAAGGTCGTCGCCTCGCCCCACCCGGTCGAAGTGCTCGGCGTCCAGGCGGTCCGCGACCTGCTCGACGCCGGACACGCCGTGATCGCCGGCGGCGGCGGCGGCATCCCGGTCGCCGTCAGCCCCGGCGGCAGCATCGTCGGCGTCGAGGCGGTGATCGACAAGGACTTCACCGCCTCCCTGCTGGCCCGCGAGGTGCGCGCGCACCTGTTCATCATCCTCACCGCCGTCGACGAGATCTTCATCGATTTCCAGAAGCCGACGCAACGCGCCGTGAAGGTGCTGACGTGCGACGAGGCCGAACGGTACCACCGCGAGGGGCAGTTCCCCGCCGGCTCGATGGGACCCAAGGTCCAGGCGGCGATCGAATTCCTGCGCCACGGCGGCCGCGAGGTGATCATCACCTCCGAACGGCGGCTGCCCGACGCCCTGCGCGGCCTCGGCGGCTCCCGCATCGTTCACTCCGGCACCGCCGAGGACTGGGGCGGCCAACAGGTCCTGTTCTGGTAGCCCGACCCGGCGCCCGCGCCCAGGACCATCTCCACGCCGTCGCGGGGTTGAAGGTGCCCGCCGCACGGCGTATGAATCCCGGCCCGAGAGGGAGCATCGGGTGCGACGCGTGTCCGTCCGATCGACGCTCGAATTCGCGGCCCGCCACGGCTGGGCGATCCTCGCCGTGCTCGTCGCCCTCGCCTTCTTCCTCCCCCTGCTCCGGATGTGGGGCTGGTACGGCCGCGGCGACTGGGGGTACTTCCACCTGCTGGACGAGGTGGCGCGGCGGACGATCCGGGACTTCGGCCAGTGGCCCGAGTGGAACCCGTACGTCTGCGGCGGAAACGTCCTGGCCGCCAACACCCAGGCGCACGTCGGGTCGCCGTGGGTGATCTTCCCCTTGTGGCTCGGACCGGGGGACGGGATCAAGGTCGCGGCGATGCTGCACGGGGCGATCGGGGCCGCCGGCGCGCTCGCGCTGTTCGGACTGCTGGGGCTGCGCGGCGCCGGCCGGTTCCTCGCCACCGTCGTCTTCGTCTGCTCCGGGTTCTTCGGCCACCAGGTGGCCGGCGGGCACGTCTGGGCCTGGCCGTTCTACTACCTGCCGCTGGTGCTCTACTTCTTCCTGCGCGGCGTCTCCGACCTGCGCTGGTCCGCGCTGGCCGGGCTGTTCTGGGGCCTGATGGTCGTGGAGGGAGGGGTCTACCCCGCCCCGTACACCGCCCTGCTGCTCGGCCTGGTCGCGGCGGCCCTGCTGCTCGGCTGGACCCCGCTGCCCGACCGGGGACGGGCGGCGCCCGGCAAGGTCGTCGCCGCGCTCGGCGTGGCCGTCCTGGCCTGCTTCCTGGTCGGCGCGACGAAACTCCTCCCCAGCCTGCTGCACGTCGCCGAACATCCGCGCGACGTCTCGAACTACGACCGCGTCGGCCTCGGCACCCTGCTCGACGGCCTCGTCGCACGCCATCGCGACTGGGGCTGGGACCGCCACAGCCACCACAACTACCGGTGGTGGGGCGAGTACGGCATCTACGTCGGCTGGGCCACCCTGGCGCTCGCCGCGGGCGCCGCCGTGTTCCGCTTCCGCCGCGCCCGCGTCCCGCTGCTGCTCCTCGCGCTCTCCCTCGCCGTCGCCCTCGGCAACCTCGGCCCCTGGGCCCCGTGGTCGCTGCTGCACCGCCTCCCCGTCTGGGAGAACCTCCGCGTGCCGACGCGCTTCGGCGTCTTCACGGTGCTCGTGCTGGCCTTCCTGGCCGGCCTGGCGATCACCGAGGGCGAGCGCCGGCTGCGGGGCTGGCTGACCGGACGCCGCACCGTCTGGGTCGCCCGCCTCCTTCCCGCCGCGGTCGCGCTGGGCGTCGCGGCCGACGTGGCGTGGTTCAACACGCACAAGTTCGCGGGCGAGTGGATCGAAAAGGCCCCCGACCCCGACGACCCCCCCGCCCCGATGGTCCAGAGCCAGGGCACCTGGAAGAGGATGTACGACCACCCGGCGCACAACCGCGGCAGCATCACCTGCCAGGAGCCCAACCCGATCCCGAAATCCCCGCGCGTCCGGCCGCAGGCGCGCGAGTACGGCGTCGAGCCGCCGGACGCCGGAACCGTGCGGCTCGCCGCCTGGTCCCCGAACCGGATCGATCTCGACGTCGAGTTGACGGCCGAGGCGCGCGTCTGGGTCAACCAGAACCACCACGACGGCTGGTCGATCGATGTCGGCCGGATCGATCCGATCGAAGGACAGCTCGCGGCGCGGCTCCCCGCCGGCCGGCATCGCGTGCGTTTCGACTACCGGGCGCCCGGACTGCGGCCCGGACTGGCGCTCACCACGGTCGGACTGCTCGGCATCGCCGGCTGGTTCGCCGGCGCCTGGTGGCGGGACCGGCGCAGGAAGCGACGCCCCGCGGCGGAAAGCTCCGCGAACCCGACCGGCGTCGCCGGGGAAGCCCGGACCGCCGAACCGCCGCGACGCTGGACGCCCGCCTGGTGGCGGCGCGTGGTCCTGCCCAACGCGCTGTTCGCGCTCGCCCCGCTCGCCGTCGTGGGGGTGCCGCTGTGGATGGCCGAGCCCGGAGAGGAAGTGTGGACGCGGGAGGTCCACGACCACATCCGGGCGCACCACCGGGCCGGCGACCAGATCCAGTTCAACCCGGGATGGGTCGGCGACCCGATGCGGCGGTTCCAGGACCTCGAGCCGATGGCGCCGGCCGCCCTCCCCCAGCTCGAGGAAGGGGGCTGGAGTCGGCTGTGGTACGTCTACTGCCGCCGCGACGGCGACGAGCGGCGGTTGCGCGACGTGCTCTCCGCCCACGAGGAGCGGGAACGCCTCGAAATCGGCCACTACACGGTCTACCTGCTGGAGCCCCGCGGGGCGGCCGGGAAGATCCAGCTCGTCGACCGGCTGCCGGGGGCGCGGGCCAGGGTGGTTCCGGTCGAGGGCGAGGCGCGGGAATGCGGGCGGCGCGGCGACGGCCCGCCGCTGGTCTGCGGGGAGAAGGCATACCTCACGATCCGCGAGAGCCGCGAAAAGATCGGCGGGCAGCCGCGCCGCTGCATCTGGGTCCATCCGCAACCGGGGAACGCCGAGACCGTGTTGACCTTCCCCGGCCTGCTCGCCGAGACGGCCCCCCGGTTCACCTTCCGCTACGGGTTGACGGACGCGGCGGTGACGGCGCGCGACGGAGCGCCGGTCGAGGTCACCGTCTCGGCCGGCGACGTCCCGCTGCGACGGTTCGTGGCCCGCAACGAGGAGGGGTGGCACGACGCCGTGCTGCAGCGCCGCGAGGAGTCCCCGCCGGACCTCGTCGTCACGGTGCGCGCCGAGCGCGATGGGGCGCGGCACTTCTGCATCGGGGGGACGTTCGAGCGGAAGGAGGGGGACGGCCCGTGAGCGGCGCGGAACGTCCGGCCGCGGGCGGCGCGGGATGCGGCGCTCCCGCCGGCGGGCCGCCGGGG